>JBCCBF010000025.1:0-16117 GCA_039814445.1 Pseudomonadota bacterium | reverse complement strand
GATCGCGTCGCTTGAAGACGGTGCCATAACGGGCGATGTTCCGACCGCACCAACTCCATCAGGCGGGCTGATGGATTTTCTGATCGCCAATCTGGGCACGGTGCCATTGCTCACGCCCGAGCCATTTCACGGCCAGGCGGATCTTGCCGATGATAAAGGCCGCGTTGAGTGGGCCGTGGCCTGGCCGATGCGGGGCGAGAGCTTTACCAGCACCTATTGTAACACGATCCCAACCCCCCAAGGCGGCACCCATGAGAGTGGCTTGCGCACGGCCTTGACCCGATCTCTGAAAGGGTTTGGTGAATTAGTAGGCAATAAAAAGGCTAGCCAGATCACCAGCGATGATGTGATGGGCGGGGCGCAAATCCTGTTGTCTTTGTTTATTCGTGAGCCCCATTTCCAAGGCCAAACAAAAGAAAAACTCGCCAGCGCCGAGGCCAGCCGTCTGGTCGATAACGCTATTAAAGACCGGTTTGATATCTGGCTGTCATCGAACCCGGCGGCGGCCAAGCCATTATTGGACGCCATCATCGAACGGGCTGAAGAGCGCCTACGCGCCCGGGCGGCCAAAGACACCACGCGCAAATCCGCCACAAAGCGCCTACGGCTGCCCGGCAAGCTCGCCGATTGCACCCAGAACAACTCAGACGGCACAGAGCTGTTTATTGTGGAGGGCGACAGTGCGGGCGGATCTGCCAAACAAGCACGCCGGCGGGAAACCCAAGCGGTCTTGCCCTTGCGCGGGAAGATCTTAAACGTGGCCAGCGCCTCAGCCGATAAGCTTAAAGCCAATCAGGAATTAAGTGATCTGGCCCTCGCCTTGGGCTGTAAGCTGGGCAAAGACTTTAACCCCGCCGATCTGCGCTATGAGCGGATAATTATCATGACCGATGCGGATGTGGACGGTGCCCATATTGCATCCTTGTTGATGACCTTTTTCTATAAGCAGATGCCAGGGCTGATTGAGACCGGGCGGTTATTCATCGCCTTGCCGCCGCTTTATCGCCTGGCCCGTGGCGGGGTGGTGCATTACGCCCGGGATGATGAGCATAAAGACGAATTGATGGGCACAATCTTTAACGGACGCGGCAAGGTGGAAATCAGTCGGTTTAAGGGCTTGGGTGAAATGCCTGCCAAACAGCTGAAAGAAACCACCATGGATCCGACCAAACGGTCGCTAATGCGGGTCTATATCCCCCAAACCGCGATGGATGATATTGATAGCCATGCCGAACAAAAGCCCGTGGGAACCGATCCGGCCACCCATTCCCTGGTCAATGATTTAATGGGTAAGCAGGCCGATGCTCGTTTTCGGTTCATTCAGGAGAACGCCCGGTTTGTTGAAGAGATCGATGTTTAAACGTGACATGGCAACGCGCCCGGCCATATTCATCGCGGGCGCGTTGATACTCTCAGCCTGTGCCAACAACACTTATATCGGGGCGGCGTCCGTCGAGCCCGCCTATATGCCCAGCCAATTAGGTTATGCCGCCCAACCCCAGGGCGAGATGAAGGTGGTGGTGTATGGCAACCCCTTCCGCCCCGGCATGCCTGATCCCGTCTTTGCTGAAACCATGGCAAGCGCGATGGTGGGCGCTAATTTTGGCCCTACCATTAATTTCACCACCAAGCCCACAGAACCGAACCCGGATAACTATCAAGTAGTGGTGCAATTTACCGGTGATCCGCCCCTGTCAGGCCGGGATTTATGCCGTTCAGCGATGCGTGATGAGGCACCGCAGTCAACCGAATCGAGTGGGGCAATTCCCGTGCGGATGGCGTTTTGCGTCGGCCCGAAATTATTAACAGAAGTGCTCGCCCATTTTGGTGGGGCCACTGGAATCACGGTGGAAAAGAGCGAGGCATTGATCGCTCGAATGACCACTATCTTGCTGCCACCTAGCAATCCGGTCGCCGCTGACCCCTTAGAATCAGACCTTAAGCCATTCTAATAAAATCACATTCTTTATTTTAAAACTTTTTTGACCCCTGTGGCTGATCAGAAGATTGCCAGTCACGCTTCATGGTTGGCAGCCACTATAATCCACAGACCGTGGGTGTGGCGGTTTGGTGCCAGCCTCATTTAGCGATCCACAGAACTGTCCACAGGCCGCTTGCTGATAAGGCAGCCCGATTGTCGACTGGTGTCAGACACACCGCCAGTGCGTTGGCACGCATTGGCACGACAATTGGGAAGGCAAGACCATGCAATTACGCGCGCTTTGCGTCGCGGTGCTGGCAACGATCGGGTTATCCGGTTGCTTGGGCGCTGCATACGGCACAGGAACCACACGGGCTCATATCGACCCCCTCACCTATCAAGCCAATGAAAAAGGCTATGCCGGGGTTTGGAATAACTACACCTTGGCCCGCCGCAACGTGAACACTGAGATCAAGGGCAACCCCTTTAACATGGATAAAGAGGTGTTTGACTTGGTGGCCGCACAGATCATGACCCAAGAACAACCAGGGCCGCGGTTCTATTTCCAGCCGAAAGTTTGGAACCGCAATCTGCCTGGCGAAGCTGCACGCCAGCAATACCGCTTTATCATTGCGTTTAATCCGGCAGTATCCGTCACCGGTCAGGAATTATGCGCCGGCGCCCATGTGCCGACCATCCCCGCCTTTGATAAGCGCTTGGTTATTCGCACCGCCTTCTGCCGGTATAACGAATATGTGGTGGGGGCGACGACCGAGCGGTTTAACATCGACAGCGTGCGGGACCGTGACTTTACCCGGGCAATCGCCAATTCCTTGGACATGACGTTCCCGCACACCCCACATTTGGGTGGCGATCAGTCAAAAGAAGATCGCCATTTCGACCGCACGCGGTATCACCTCACCCTGTCGTGTGAGCGTTTGAATACGTGCGGTGGCGGCTATGGCCCAGCCTTTACCGGCGTTGGGCATTAAGGCCTGCTTTCCATCAGTCACACAATTAGCACCGGGTCATCATCGACCCGGTGTTTTTTATGACCGGCAGCGCATGCCATTGTAACGGCTAAACGATAGCTTCGGGAAAAGGATCAGAGCGTGAGCGAAGGTCGGAGCCTAGGCATGGCACCTATGAATTAAGCCGCCAGATTTGACTTTGCAGTGCAAAAAAACCATCTTCGGCGGACGATGACGGCCAAAATTGTATTTTTAGGCGTCATCGAGCCCCCCAACCGGCATGATGTATGTACTGCCAGCCATGATGTGAGCGCTGGCTTAAGGACGCGTTTCGTATGAAGTTTGAAGATCTCGGCCTAAACGAGAAGATCCTAAAAGCCGTGCTGGAAGTCGGTTATGACACCCCGACACCAATTCAAGCAAAGGCGATCCCACCAGTTTTGATGGGACAAGATGTGGTTGGCTGTGCGCAAACCGGCACCGGTAAAACAGCGTCCTTTACCCTGCCGATGATTGAAATTCTGTCCACGGGCCGTGCCCGCGCGCGGATGCCACGCTCTTTAATCCTGGCCCCCACCCGCGAATTAGCCGCCCAGGTTGCCGATAATTTCGACAAATACGGTAAGTATCTACCCCTCACCAAAGCCTTGCTGGTGGGCGGGGTCTCAATGAATGAACAGATCGATAAGCTTGATCGTGGGGTCGATGTGTTAATCGCCACCCCAGGTCGACTGCTAGATTTGTTCGATCGTGGGCGCATCCTGTTATCTGACATCAAAGTGCTGGTGATCGATGAATGCGACCGGATGATGGATATGGGCTTCATCCCAGACATTGAGAAGATCGTTGGCTTGCTGCCAAAACGGCGCCAGACGCTGATGTTCTCGGCCACCCTGGCGCCTGAAATCCGGCGCTTGGTCAACAGCTTCATGATGACGCCCAAGGAAATCTCCGTGGCACCCCCGGCCAGCCCCGCTAAAAGCGTGACCCAGGGGCTGATCGAAGTAGGCCCGCGCCAGAAAAACAAAACGCTTATCGCCTTGCTCAACCAAGAGCAGGTGAAAAACGCCTTTGTCTTCTGCAATCGCAAGCGGGATATCGATGGGGTGAAGCGGGCGCTCGATAAAGCGGGCTATGCGGCCGGGCAGATGCACGGTGACATGGTGCAAACAGCACGGACTGAAACGCTTCAGAAATTCAAAGACGACGAGATCAACATCCTGGTCTGTTCAGACGTGGCCGCCCGCGGTTTGGATGTTAAAGGCTTAAGCCATGTGTTTAACGTGGACGTGCCTTTTAACGCTGAAGATTACGTGCATCGGATTGGCCGTACCGGGCGTGCTGGCATGACCGGACGGGCCTTTACGATCGCCACCAGTGATGATGGCAAATACGTCGATGCCATTGAAAAACTGATTGAAACCAAGATTCCCCGGATCACCATTGAAGGGGAACAACCGGCTAAAAAACCCGCCAAAAGCACCGGGAAGAAGGCGGCAGATGATAAGCCCGCCGCCAAGTCGTCTAAACGTGGCAAAACCACCGATGACCTGCTCGATGAACAAGCGGGTAACAAACCGCGCCACAAAGATCACGGCCAGTCTGACGGCAAAAAGCGGAAGACAGACCGCAAAGCAGACAATCAAAATGATCGCCGGTCAAAGCATCAGAATCGGGATGATGATGTGCTTGGATTTGGCGATGATATCCCCGCCTTTATGCGCTAGTTTTGGTCAGTATCACCTGACAAAATCACATCACTTTTTTGTTGGAACTCACTGTTTGGGTTGAATTTTCCGTGGTTTTCAAGCATCAGCCTGCGTGCAGATACGCTTTAAAATACTTTTAAAATTGACCTGGCGATTGCCGAGTCGCACAACTCACCTCATGACTTTTCTTGGGCCACCTCCTGCAAATCGCCTTAAAAGGTACGCGACATCATGGGTTTCGCGGCCTTTGTCCTATGGGCATGACAAAGCCTGCGCCTGGCCCCTCAGCGCGGTTATCACCGCAGCACTACTGGCCCTAAGCCCCCCCGTTTGGGCACAAGATAGCCAGCAGATTACTGTCGATGACAGCAACACACCGATTTTCTTTACCGCCGATGAGCTGATCTTTGAGCGGAATGAGCGGTTGGTTATCGCCCGCGGTAATGTGGAGATTATCCGTGATGACCGGGTGCTGATTGCCGATGAGGTTCGCTTTGACCGCGACCGCGATCTGGCCACCGCCAAGGGTAATGTCACCCTGACCCAAGAGGACGGCAATGTCCTGTTCGCTGATGAATTCGAACTAACGGGCGATCTGCGTGAGGGGTTTGCCGAGCGTTTACGGGTTTTGCTTGAAGATGACAGCCGTCTGGCGGCCGTATCGGGCGAACGGTTGGAGGGAAATGTCAGCGTGCTCAACCGCGCGGTCTATTCCCCATGTCATCTGTGTGAGGACGACCCCGACGACGCCCCCCTTTGGCAAATAAAGGCCGATCGCATCGTCCATGATGAGACGGCAAAAGACATCGTTTACCGAGATGCCAGCATCGAATTCTTTGGCGTGCCCGTCTTCTACACCCCCTATTTCGCCCATCCTGATCCCACCGTGTTCCAACGCACGGGCCTACTCAGCAGCTCGGTTGGTACCGATAGTGATCTGGGGTCATTTGTGACCGCTGAGTATTATTTCGCCATTGATGAGACCATGGATGCGACGGCCACCACCACGATCACCAGCGACCAAGGTGCGCTATTGGGTGGTGAGGTGCGCAAGCGGTTTAATTTCGGTGATTTTGAAATCTCAGGCAGCGTTTCAGGGTCTGACCGTCAAGAAGGCGTCGGCAGTGCCCGGCGAACCGTGGATGACGGTCTTCGCGGCCATATCTTCAGCACGGGTCGGTTTGATCTCAGTGATCATTGGCGCAGCGGGTTTGATGTGGCGCTGGCGGCTGATGATACGTTTTTGCGGGAATTCAACATTACCGATGAGGACACCTTGGATAACCGAGGCTATGTCGAATATTTCAACCGCCGCAGCTATGCGAGCGTTGAGGCGTTCTACTTCCAAGACCTCCGCCCAAATATCAATGAAGACGAGCCTATTGTGGCGCCCTATGCCCAGTGGAACATGATGGGTGACCCACGGGGCTTATTGGGAGGCCGCTGGCACGCTGATCTGGGCTTACGCGCCCTCACCCGTAATGAAGGGGCTGATAACCTGAGATTTTCTGGTGATCTGGGGTGGGAGCGCCGGTTTATTTCACAAACCGGTCTGGTGGCCGATTTAGACCTGAGCTTACGCGGCGACACCTATGTTAGTAACGATCTGCGAAGTGGCAACCCCTTGGCCAATGAGGACAATGATACGGAAGCCCGTTTCTTGCCCCAGGCACAATTGACCTTTGGCTATCCCCTAGCCCGCGAAGCCTGGGGGTTCCGCCAGACGATCGAGCCCATGTTGGCCGTGATCGCCTCCCCGGAAATTGATGATGATCAACGGGATTTGCCCAACGAAGACAGCACCACGATCGAGTTCGATTTCTCAAACCTTTTCAGCGATAACCGGTTCCCTGGTGATGACCGCTTAGAAAGCGGCACCCGTGTTGTCTATGGCGCCCGGTTTGCCATGGAGGGTGATCCCGGGATTGCCAAATTATTCCTGGGCCAATCCCACCGGTTCAGTGGTGACGGGGTGCTGCCACAGGATTCAGGGTTAGAGGACCGTACCTCCGATATTGTTGGTGGCCTGCGGCTGTCTGCCCATGGCTATGCCGATGTGAACTACCTGTTCCGGTTCGATGACAGCGACTTCGGGTCTGGGCGCCATGAGGTGACCTTTAATGGAGGTATTCCCGAATTGCGCGTGGGCGGTACCTATTTGTTCAGTGAAGGTATCGAAACCACCGACATTGTGGATGACCGCCAACAGCTATTCTTAACCGCCACCTCGCAATTGACCGATCATTGGTCCACCGGCGCGTTTCACCGCCGTGACTTAGGCAATGAAGCAGGTTCCCTACAAAGCGGCCTGTTCCTGTCCTATCAGGATGAGTGCTTTGTCTTCTCCGTCCAAGCCACGCGCGACTTCACACTCCGTGATGGTCTGGAGGAAGGCGATTCAATTTTCTTCCGCTTTGCGCTGAAAAACCTGGGTGAATTCCAAACCCCCAGTTTCGGCCTCGACTTCCTGAACGACGATCCTTAATCTCACGCCCTTATGTCGCTGATAGCGGTAGAGGCAACTAGCCATCAACGGTAAGTGACTGCCCTATTCAGCATCCCGCGCTGTAAAACCAAACGCTCTTTTATGATCCTCGACCCGTCGATCCATATCGGCTTTGTCATCGCTATGCTTGTCATCGTGATGGTTGCCTTTGCCTGGGAGCGTTACTCCCTTGAGGTTGTGGCCATGGCGACGATATCGTTTTTATTGGTGTTCTATCAGCTGTTTCCGGTGCTCGACCCGTTTGGTCGTAACCTGCTTGATGCACAAACATTGCTGGCGGGGTTTGCCAACCCATCCCTGGTGGCGGTGGTGGCGCTCTTGATTATCGGTCAAGGGCTGGTGCAAACCAATGCCTTGAACCCAGCGGTCAGGGTGCTGGAGCGTACCTCAAGCAAGGCGCCGATGATCGGCATGGTGGTCGCCTATTTAATTGTGTTGACGATCAGCGGCATGCTGAACAACACACCGCTGGTGATCATCTTCATCCCGATCATCCAAGCGCTGGCGGTACAAGCACGACGGCCGCTGGCCTCGGTTATGATGCCCCTGAGCTATGTGGCGATCTTGGGCGGCATGACCACGGTGGTGGGGTCCTCCACCAATCTGTTGGTGTCCAGCTCCCTTACTGATTTAGGCTATGAGGGCCTAGGCTTCTTCTCATTCATCGTGCCGGGTTCAATCCTAGCCGGTATTGGCTTTATTTATGTATTGATCGCCCTGCCCCGACTGTTGCCGAACCGCGGGTCGCTCTCCACCGAGTTTGCCGGCAGCGGTAAGCAATTCATTGCCGAGCTTGATATCGGCGATGATAGCGCCCTGATTGGTGGCAAGGCCACCGGTGGACGGCTTGAGAAACTGCCCGATATCACCCTGCGCCAGGTGCATCGCGGCTATATTGTCATTGGCCCCCCCTTCGATAATTACGAAGTGCGCGCAGGCGATATTCTGATTGTGGCGGCCACCCGAACAGCCCTGGCCGAGCTGTTATCATCCAGCGCCAGTGATGTGCTGATCCCCGACGCTGTCGCCCGGGTGAGCAACAGCAGCAGTAGCGAGACGGACAGCAACGAAGACACCATTACCGCCGAAGAGAAAGCCGAACGGGTCAAAGAGCTTGGCCCCGAGCGGTTCGTGGCCGAGGTGATGATCGCGCCCGCGTCTCGCCTGGCGGACCGGACCATTGATCAGTTGAGCTGGAGCGAGCGGTTTGGCGGGCTGGTACTGGGCATTCAGCGTCGCGCCCGGATGGTGCGGGGCCGTCTGTCTGATATGCGCTTACAGCCTGGTGATGTGCTGCTGATCATGGGCAACCGTGAAATGCTCAAGGCCCTGGAACCGGACCCAGATCTGCTCGTGCTCGCCCGCAGCCTGCGCGATATGCCCATACCTGGACGGGCGCGCCATGCGATGGCAGTGTTTCTGGTAAGCGTGTCGATGGCAGCAACCGGCATTCTACCAATCGCAGTAGCAGCCCTTATGGGTGTCACCGGCATGATCATATTTGGCTGCTTGAACATCCGGCAGGCGGTGCGTTCCATCGACCGGAAGATCGTCTTACTGGTGGCCGCTTCCCTCGCCCTCGGTGCCGCCATGCAGCATACGGGTGCTGCTGAATTCCTGGCGAAAAGCTTTTTTGTCCTCTCTGGCGAACCGGGGCCGGCCATGACCGCGAGCCTGTTGTTCTTAATCGTCGCCATCGCCACGAATTTGTTGAGCAACAATGCCTGTGCTGTGTTGTTCACCCCGATAGCCGTGAGCCTCGCTGAGGGCTTTGGCCTTGATCCCTTGACCTTTGCCATCACGGTGGTCCTCGCGGCCAATTGCTCGTTCGCCAGCCCGATAGGGTATCAAACCAATTTATTGGTGATGGGCCCGGGCAACTACCGGTTCATTGATTACATGCGCGGCGGTGCGCCCCTGGTGTTCATCTTGTGGATCGCCTATTCCTTGATGACCCCCATGCTGTTCCCGAGCGTGACCCCGTAACCGAGCATAAGTGCCTGGATGTCAAACCTGTCAGCCACCCGTCGCCGCGAAAAGCGTAAACGTATGCTGCGCCGTATGCGCATGATGATCTTCTTGGGCTGCGTAATCCTGGCCGGAATTGCTGGGTTTCAGTATGGGCAGCGGGAGTATGTCAGTCAGGAAGCCTCTCTAAAGGCTGAGATTGATACCCTGAAAAAAGCACAACAGGACCTGATCACCGGGCTTGCGCAAGTACAGGCTGATGCCGATGAGACCAAAGCCGACTTAGCGGATTTACAAGCCGCCTATGAGCGGGATGTGCCCCAAGGGGATATCCTCAGCATCGCCAATCTCGCCACCGACCGATTAGCCGATGGCGTGCCATTTGAGCGCCTACGCTTTGTGTTGAGCCAGGTAACCGAGGGCGACGATTGCGGCGGTATTGAGGTCAAACGCTTTCGCCCACGCACGCCCGTGACCCCCGCCGATAGTGTCGATGATATTGTTAGCTTTGCCGACGGATCGATCCTGATCACCGGCCGTGGTGAGGCCGCGTTGGATGATGAGCAAAACGCCTTGTTTTGGTACGACCCTGACCAGCCAGTTGCGGTCAATATCCGGTTGCTTGATGGCCGTTTGATACCCATTGCCGGGTCATTACCTTTGCGCCATCAAATGGTCATCGATGGTGAGGAGCACCGATTTAACATCAGCGCCGGGCCACGCAGCTTTTTGCTGGTCACCTATCAGCGCTGCCCGTTTCCATAAAACAAAGTCTAGCCTGGCTTATTTCTCAACCCAGCGGCCATTGGCATCCATGATGATGGAGCCCGCGGGCAACCGAGAGAAGATCTTCTCCGCGGCAATGGCTTGTACTTGATCGATTGAGATATTTTCGGCCTGGGCAATGCCACGATAGGCGTTCATGCGGTCGGCATTAATGCCCTCGACCAGCTGAATGATGTCCTGACGGTTTACAAGCGCCCCTAGCAAGCCATCACGCTGTTCACCCACCAATCGTTCGCGGCGGGCTTGATCAAGCGACATTTGCGCATACGCCATGGGTATGGTGCCAATCAGGCTGAAGGCTGCAAGCCCACCGGTAGCGGACAGGAAACGACGACGATTTAGCGTATTCATAGGGTTTCTCATCAGAAGATATCCGGGTTGTCTTCAAATAGATCTTCAACTTCGCGTTCAATCTTAACGCGGACTTCTTGTTCGATCTTCACATTCAAATTGATCTCAATGGGCTTATCCGGCGCTTCAACCCTAACCGTTGGTTGGCAAGCCGTCAGTACCACGGGCATCCCTACCATGATGGCGAGCGTCAGCAATCGCTTGTGATTAATTCGGCGCGAGCTGTCGGGACAGACGATCGGGGATCGCAAGGGCATCGAGGCTTCGTTGGGCAATCGCATCAAGAGCACCAGAAAGATTAATGTTTAGATCAACGGGATACCCGTCATATACGGCAGGATTACGGCCAACCAAACGCAATGTTGCCACCTGATCGCCACCAATGACACCGTTAAGTGCCATCGACAATTTGTCATACTGAAAATCTTCCAGAACTTCAAAGGCCAGATTGGCTTGTTCCGCCACCGCCGCCTGGGTCACCGTGCCACGATATTGCAGGCTGCCGTTCTCCGCACTGAATTCACCATCTTGTAGCCGCATGGCCTGGCTATCACGCAGAATGGTCACACCCCCCGATAAATCGCCGCTAATCGTCAGCCCAGGCACCGCTATGGTTTGGGCAAACCGTGCCAGGGATAAACCCTGAGCGGTGAGTTCGGTGGTGAAGGGTAAGGCCGGCCAGCGTGTCTGGAAATCATCAATCGTGATAACGCCATCAAGCACATCCATACGCAATGGCGCCACGGCCAGTTGTTGGTCATCGAGCCATTCCCAACCCGCGGTTAGATTGGTGATAGCTAACCCTTCGCCCAACACCCAGCGATCAATGCTCAAGCGACCATTAGCATCACTGGTTACTGCCCCCGATTGCGTGAAGGATACGGCCTCTTTTATGTCTAACCGGGTTAACGTGGTGCCAAACAACTCTAGCCGATCAAACTGTCCATCGAGGCTTACACGTCCCGATATCTCATTCTGATAGCGACCGTTCATGGCCAGGGTCACACGGCCCTGAATATCCGTAATCGAGTTACGCAACACCGGCGGGGCCAGCCCCAATGTGCGGCCCAGAAACTCTGTTTGTAAGGGTAAGATGACCGTGGGAATGCGCCATCGAAGATCCTGGACGCCACTGCTACCCGCCACCTCCCACGGGATCGGTGGCCACTGACTAATGGCTGGGACCGTAACCTGGCCTTGGGCCTTCACGCTTTGACCGGCCACGGTGCCAGCGCCATCGTAGGCAACAGCGGGCATATTCGGAGCCGGCCATGCGATGACATCGCCCGCCACCTCCCAGGTGATCGTGTTACCGGTATCCGTAGTCTTACTCCTCACACCAAATCTGGTTGTTGCCTCTGTGCCCGCAACAGACCCATGCGTGCCTTGCACGACCAGGTCACCAGTGGCGCCATAATGGGGGGCGTTCAGGGTATAAAACCCCTTGGCATCCCCACCCATCGTGATCACAACCCCCTGCCCAGCGAGTGTCGTGTCGAGGGATGGTGCCGTGATGCGGATTTGATAATCGGTGCAGCATTGCACCGTCAACGGCATGGGCGCTTGGTCAAGCTGCCAACCCGCCACTTGGATACCGCGCCAGGCAGCGATCAGCGGCATGGCCAGGGTCACGGGCGATGCGTCACGATCCAGGGCCGGTTGGATAGCGGTCAGGGATAGCTGTCCCGCCGACCCCATATCCACCGAAACACGCCCCCCCTGCCCCGGGTTCCAGGCCGCATCAAGCGCCACCCCATCGGTCAGCATGGTTTGCAGCAGATCGGGCAAGGTGACGCTGATTGGCCGCGCCCGCTCAACCGTGAGGGCCGCCACCAGGGTTGGAAGTTGCCCCCGGGTAATATCCAGCTGTCCGCGTATTCCAGCCCATTCAATACCAGCAACCCCCACCCGACCGGGTGCGCCCAAAACCACGGCAACACTGGCATCAGCCTGCCATGTGGCGTTTAGGTTCAAGCCCGCCAGATCATTCGGGGTAATCGTTAGTGACACAACCTCACCACGGCGACCGCCACCATCGATCCTGGCCACACCATAGCCCGTGAACTCAAGGGCCAGATCATCCAATTGAATGGCCCCGAGGGGTAAGGCATCCGTGCCAGGCAACGCTATTTGGTTAAGCCGGTCAAACTGAGCGACCGCCGCGGCCAACCATTGGCCCGGATTACTGTCAGCGGGTTCATCATCGGCCTGGCTGTCATAGGCTTGCTCAAAGCGGATGACCCCATCAGCCACCCGCAAGGCAATATCACCGCCATCACGGGTCAACACCCCGCGGTCATGGACCACATCGAGGGTGATACCATCCCCACGCAACCCCGCAGGCCCTGTGAAGGACACACCCGATAAGCGGGTCGCCCGATACTGGGCTTGAACGTTATCAATCGTCACCGACCAACCGGCTGGCGCGTAATGGGTCACAGCCCAGCGAATGACCAGCGGGGCATAAAATGGCCAGGTGAGATAAGCGGCCAGCATCACCACGCCTAACAACAACAGCATGATAGAGAGCCACCGTCGCCGCCATGGGCGCCGCACAGATGGCAATGGCGTTTCCGGCGATGGGTCGTCTTGGCGCGCGATCACGGGGGCTTGTGACACAGGAATAAGAGGCCTATTGGTGGGGTTATCGAAGATCAGCGTTTATGGGCGATAACCAAAACCCAATCCCAGTTTATTCTAATGCGATTTGTTAAGCCATGAAGCAGGCCTTGAATTTTACCACCGAGACCATCCCTGGCCCTGATGAGCTGGTATCCGTGACCGATGGTATCCAGTGGTTACGCCTGCCCCTGCCATTTGCCCTAAACCATGTGAATGTGTGGCTGCTGGCCGATGGGGTCGCCGGGCACACGGTTATCGATACCGGGCTCAACACGGATCAAAACCGTAATCAATGGGATAGCCTACTCCGCCATGGTGCGATGAAGGATGAAGTTATCAACCGCGTGCTGGTGACCCATTTCCACCCCGACCATATGGGCTTGGCCGGTTGGTTATGCGAACGGTTTTCCGTCCCCCTTTGGGCGCCCCGCGCCGATTGGATGAAAGCGCGGATTCTCAGCTGTGATGATAGCGATCGGTTGACCGCTGCGGGTGTGGAGTTTTACCGCCGGCTTGGGGTCTCAACCCAAGCGCTGTTGAACATCGCCCAGCGCGGCAATCTCTACACCCTGGGCGTTAGCCCGGTGCCCCGCAGCTACCGGCGGCTGGTTGATCAAGAGATCATCACCATCGGTGATACCGATTGGCGGGTTATCACCACCCCGGGCCACGCGCCAGAGATGGCGTGTTTATACGCGCCCACGCGCAACATCCTGATCGCGGCTGATCATATTTTGCCCGAGATCAGCCCCAATGTGAGCGTGTGGGGTGATGAGCCGGACGCCAATCCGTTACAGGAATTCAGGCAATCCTTGGCCAAGGTAAAGCAACTGGTGCCGGCTGATTGTTTGGTGTTACCGAGCCATGGCCGGCCGTTCTATGGCTTGCATGACCGGATTGATTGGCTTGACCACCACCATGATGAACGGCTGGCGGAAACCCTCAAAGCCTGCGCCACCCCCGTTACGGGAAAGGATGTGATGGTGCAGTTGTTTGCCCGGCGTCTGGATGCCCAGCAATGGGGCTTTGCCATGGGGGAGACGGTCGCCCATTTGAATTATCTGATTGCCACAGGACAGATCACAAAAAAAGAGGACGCCGATGGCATCCTCTTTTTCGAAGCGATTTGAACCGTTTGACGCTTACGCCTCGCCTTGAGCTGGCATCTGCTCAAAATCAGTGTTCGAGAGAGGCTGGCGGTCGATGCCTTGGCACAGAGCCAGGTACAGCTTGCCAATATCCGACGTCATGAAGGTTGAGCTTAAGAGATCGCCGTGATCCGTGCCCAAAGCCTGGCTGAAGACTTCTTCGAACTGACGCACATAGCGTTGGACATAGAGGCGGAATTCGCTGTTCTCCTGATACATGGCCTTGATCTTATCGACAGCCACCCGGTCCTTTGTGCTCACCAAGCGGCGGGTAAAGACCGAGGTATCACCAGCGGAGAACGCCTTCCATAGCCGCTCTGGCGCTTCACCATCCAGCATCCGAACAAAGTCCACAGAGATTGAGTGCAGGCTCTCAATCACGAACTTCGCAGCGGATAAGAAGGCATCACGGCGGGCTTCCATATCCTTCTCGCGGATCACCTGCGCCTGTTGGCTAGCTTTGTCAGCCGCCGTGGACAGGGCTTCAGCATGGCGACGGAAGACATCGGAGACACCGGTTGATTTGGTCGAGGCCTCATCGGCGGCTTCCACCAGCGTGCTCGCGTGCTGGGAGATGTTGCTGCTTGCTCCTTCCAGAGACTTCACCACCTTGTCGGTGCGGTCACCCAGCTCTTGGAGCCTGATGCCCAGGCTGATCGTGCTGTCTTCCAAGCGGTTGAGCGTGGCATCATAACCGGCCGCAAAATTAGCGCGCTGTTCGACCATTTTGCCTTCGATTTGACCGATGCGGATAAACACCGTCTCTGTGGCGTTGGTGAACTTGTCAGCCTCACCGCTCAGTGATGTGCGCACACCGTCCACTTTGGACAGTTGTTCGGCCGTTTGCTCGATCACATTGTCCATATCCGAGCGCATCTCCATCATCGCATCTTTTAGTTGCTTAGAAGCGCTTTCGGTCATGGTGGAGAGGTTAGAGATTTCGCTCTCGAGCATCTTACCAAGCTTACGCACATCTTCGGTGTCGCCGCTGGCTTGTTTGCCCAGGCCTTCGATATGGCCGCGCAGACGGGTTTCGACCGCCCCGAACTCTTCCACAGTCTCAGAGATAATATTAGTCAACCCAGCAAAGTTGCTTTGCAGCCCTTTGTTCAGGGAGGCCACGCGGTCGCCCGTGCGTTCGACCATGGTGTCCAAATCATCCAGCTGATCACCAAGCTCACCAGACACGGCCTGGATTTGTTCGATCATCTCTTCTGGCTTATTGCTCAAGCCGCGCAGACGGTTTTCAAACTCACCGGCGATGGCAACCAGGCGATCATTGGCCATCTCACTGGCGTTTTGAATCTCACTGATTTTACCAGCAAAATCGACACCCAGGCCGCTCACCCGCTCAGAGGATTGGGCGATCAGCTCGTCTGCATCGGCCACCACGGTTTGCAGGCGGCTAGACACAGCATCCAGTGACTGCTTGTTGGTTTTCAACAGATCGCTCAAGCTGCCACCACGGGCCTCAAAGGCGGCCATAGTTGTGCTCATTTCTTTCACGGAGCGATCGACCATCACTTTCAAATCGCCAATCTGTTGGGACATCTTCTCGCCCACGCGATCAACACGCGCTTCGGTATCGGCGGCTGTTGCTTGCAAGCTTTCAAGCTCATGACCCACCCGGGCGCTAGCTCTATCAACCTGCTCGGCCGCCTGTTCGGCCACGGCCATGATTTTACCCGATTGCTCATCAAGCTGGGTATTGGCCGCCGTGATTTTGTGCACCATATCGACCGCTGCATCGCCCAGCTTTTGCGCTGAATCGTTGCTGGCCTCTTGCACCAACCCGGTGGCTTTCTCGGCTGAGCGAATAAAGCTTTCAGACACGTTATTGGCCGACGCATCCACCGCGGACACCGCGTCATTGGCAGCTTCGAGGATCGCGTTTGATACCCCGCTGGTGGCTTCATCCACGGTGGTGGCGGCATCATTGGCGGCTTTGGCAATCGCACCCGCCTCGTAATTCAACACATCACGGGCATTTTCAAGCCGTGATAGGGCCTGGTCAGTGGAGCTGGTGAGCTTGCCAATCTCATTGTGGAATTGACCACCCACTTCCCGGCTGCTGGATAGCAGGCGATCCAGTGTTTCTGACGCAGCGGCCATAATCTTCTCAACAGAATCCATGG
>JBCCBF010000002.1:0-26116 GCA_039814445.1 Pseudomonadota bacterium | reverse complement strand
CTCATGGAAAGCGCAATCCCCTCCTTATTGTTTCGCCCAGACCTTCGAATCTGAATAGGCACTTGTCCATCAAATACCATATCCAAAGTTGTCTTTCCTCTGTATATCGTGATCGCTAGCATTGCTGGTCAAACCGAGGCCTTTGTGGCGGTCGGTGCCATGTTGCTTGGTGTGATCGTGACGGGTTTGTTCGTGGCAATCTCCATGACCTCGGGCGGTGGCGCTTGGGATAACGCCAAGAAGTACATCGAAGAGGGTAATCACGGCGGTAAAGGGTCTGATGCCCACCACGCTGCGATTACCGGTGACACCGTGGGTGATCCCTATAAGGATACGGCGGGTCCAGCGGTGAACCCCATGATCAAAATTGCCAATATCGTGGCCATTCTGTTGGTGGCGATCTTGGCGAAGCTGTTCGCTTAAAATCGGATCATAACGCAATCCACGAAAAACCCCGGTCCATATGGCCGGGGTTTTTTCATGGGCGAAACGCCTGTTTTGAAAGGTGAGGGGTGACGCGCATGATTTGAATGCTACGGGCTGAAGCGCAGGGCGAGCGGGAGGCGCTTGCTTTCTCGTTATTACTCGCCGCCCGGGTTAAATCGCCCCAGATTGCCGAGTAGCTGCTCAATCACACCCAGTTCCCGGCCCCGGGTGGGGGTTTCCCGATCGACCACATCAATCTCTTGGGCGTCATCCAGGTTAAGTTCCTCAAGCGAAGCCAAGGTGCCTTCTTGGTCGAACTTCAATTTCAAGATCCGGCGTTCGACCACCTCGGGATTGAAGAAGGCGGTTTTCTCGGTCACCTGGCCGATATAATACCAGATGTCATCATCAAAGGTGGCGCGGGAGGTTGGGGTGCCCAGTAGGTTGAGAACCTCAACCCGGTTCATCTCTCCCACCTGAACTTTGGACAAACGCACATCATCAACCAGATTGCCGCGTTGATTCACAATCGGGCTACAGCCCACCATTAACGCTGTGGCCAGCAGGACGCCCGCATAGGTGGTTGGTCGGGCGAGGCGCATGGGTTGTTTAAGCCTGGTTTTCATAATCGATCCATCTTCGTCTTGCTGTCACCATCATGGTGTACCACCGAAATCATGGCCTTCCACTCGACAGCGTACTGGTTATTTGATGGTCGCTGATGATAGCCGGTTGTCACAGGCTACCAAGATGCCATGTTAAGCTCAGCACTATTACCATTCAGATTGTCGAAAAACACCATGTTACTTAGAGCGCTCATCACCCGGATGCAATCTGTCACCCCGCTTTACAACGCCCTGGTGGCACAATCACGCCAGCCTGTGTTTTACAGCCATCTAGGGGTGGCTGATACGGTGTGGGGACGGCTCGATGTGTTGTATCTGCATGTTTTCATGGCCTTGCAGGGGCTGGATCCTGAAAATCCGCGGGATGGTCGCTATATCGACGGGTTTTTCCAACACATGTTCAAACGCGATATCGATAACGCCTTGCGCGAAATGGGCGTGGGCGACCTGGCGGTTGGTCATAAGATCAAAAAGATGGCGGAAAGCTATCATGGCCGCGCGACCCAGTACCGGGATGCTTTGCTGGCAAACGACGATGCCGCCTTGCAAGAGGCCTTGGCGCGCAATGTGTTGAACGCAAATGACGATATCGCCTCGGTGGCACCGCAAGCCGCCCATCTTGCGGCGTATATGCAAGCCTGCTTGGCACAGATTTCGAAAACCCCGCGTGAACAAATTTTAGCCGGTGACATTGCCTGGCAAACCGCGGTAATAGAGCCGCCCGCTGCGGCGTGACACCGCCTCTTGCCCTGGCGGGCGCTTTGACCACGTAAGTGATGATATCCCCATGGTAACACCCACCCCACAGGCTGAATTTGATCGCCCTGTATCCCTGGACCGGCTTAGTGATGATCCGGCCCTGTTCCAGGATGAGGCGAATGATGGCGAGCGGCTGGCGATTGCTGAGCGGTTGCAGATCAAGGCCGTGGACCGCTTGAGCTATAGTTTCGAGGTCATGTTGGCGGATAAGGATAAAAGCATTGCCGTGGCCGGGGCGATTGACGCCACGGTGACCCTCCTGTGCAGCGTGACCCTTGAGCCCTTCCAGCATGTAGTCCAAGACCCCGTGGCGTTGCGCATGGCTTTGCCCGGCCGTGTGGATACGAGCCGTGACGCCATTCCCCATGAGGAATTAGAACTCGATGAGGCGGAAGCTCTGTTCCCAGAGGTAATCGAGGGCAACAGCGTGAATTTGGGTGAGATGGCGGTGGAAGCTTTGAGCCTGGCCTTGCCCGATTATCCCCGGGCGCCCGGGGCAACTTTGCCACCCGGGGTGATGCGCGAGGAAGACGCGGCTGGTCACTCTGACGTCTCGTCCAACGGTGACGCCGGGAAAGGAGACACCCACCGGCCCTTCGCCAAATTGGCGGTGTTGAAAGACTATCAACGAAAACGCCAAGAAGAGGGCGAGTGATAGGGGGCGTGAGGGCTACTTTCAACGCCCGACTTGATGCGCGGCGGGGAATTGGTTACAACACCGCCGCTCACATCATTTTTTGGTAGTAATAACCCGCGATTAGCGGCACCACGATGTGGCCCCAAGTTTATGACAGCCGAATATTCGGCATTGGTTGATCCTCATAGGATCGTGCGCCACACCAAACGGGACGGTACCGCCCGGTTATCAAATGGTTGTGGTGAGCCGATCAAAAGGTGACGCCGTAACGCTAGCGTGAATGAGAGAAGTGAAATGGCCGTTCCAAAGAGTAAAATCTCCAAATCCCGTCGCAACATGCGTCGGTCCCACGATGCCCTGACATCACCCACCTATGTGGAAAATGCCGATACCGGCAATCACCACCGCCCACACCATATCGACCTGAAAAGCGGTATGTATCGTGGCCGCCAGGTGATCGAAGGCAAAGATCAATTCTAAGCCCTTGATCACAGGGTGCAGCATCCTGTGCATTTCCATGGCAACAGGCGCGGACCCTCGCGCCTGAACCATGACATCGTCCTCGCCGTTATCCCCTGACGGCTTCCAGAAGAGGCCCGCTAATGGGCCCAAAAACGGATTAAAGCATGGCCGCGGGCTACACTATCGCAATCGACGCCATGGGCGGCGATCACGCGCCTGATGCGATCCTGGCTGGGGCCGATGCGGCTCTCGAACGCTACCCTGACGTCACCTATGTGTTGGTGGGCGATGAGGCCCAAATCAAGACCATGTTGCCCCGCCATAAGCGGTTGGCTGACAAAGCCCGCGTGGTCCATGCCGATGATGCCGTGCCGGCGGATATGAAGCCGTCGCAAGCCTTGCGGTCAGGACGCCAATCGAGCATGCGCTTAGCCATTGACCTGGTGGCTAACGGTGAAGCCGATTGTATTGTCTCAGCCGGCAATACCGGCGCATTAATGGCCATGGCGAAGTTTGTATTGAAAACCCTGCCGGGTATTTCGCGCCCCGCCATTGCTTCATTCTTCCCCACCCAGCGGGGCGAAAGCGTGATGTTGGATTTGGGGGCCAATATTGATTGCTCCGTGAGCAACCTGACCCAGTTTGCCGTCATGGGCGCTGTGTTCGCCAACACGGTATTGGGCCGCCAGCATCCCAGTATTGGCCTGTTAAACGTGGGGGCAGAGGATCAAAAAGGTAACGCGGTGATCCGCGATGCGTCAGCCACCCTAAAAGAGATGCCGCTGCCAGGGAATTTCCATGGCTTCATTGAGGGCAATGACATTCCAGCGGGCACAGTGGATGTGGTCGTCACCGATGGTTTTACCGGTAATGTGGCGCTGAAAACCGCCGAGGGCACCGCGCAGCTTTATTCAACCTTCTTGCGCAATACCTTCCATGCCTCGTTGATGGCCCGCTTAGGCTATCTGCTAGCCCGACCAGCCTTTTTGAAGCTGAAGAAACGGACGGACCCACGCCGGTACAATGGTGGCGTCTTTTTGGGCCTACGCGGTATTTGCGTGAAAAGCCACGGTGGCACTGACGCGGTTGGCTTTAGCAACGCCATTGGTGTCGCCCACGATCTTCTGAAAGAGAATTGCAACCCCAAGATCGAAGCCAGTGTTGCAGAGCTGCCCGAGGAATTGCTAAAGGGCGGGGCAAGCAATGCTGATGATGCACAATCCACAAAAGATACGGCATCAAACACGCCTGAACCCGAAGCGGCCAGTGCTGACGACCGCTAATGGCTAGACATTTAAGACTAGGAACGCCTTCACCATGATCCGTCGCGCGCGCTTTATTGGCTGTGGGGCTTACCTGCCAAAACAGATCCTCACCAATGATGATCTGGCCCAGCGTATGGATACCTCGGATGAGTGGATCCAACAGCGCAGTGGGATCAAAGCTCGCCATGTGGCCGAGGATGGTGAACTGACCTCAGACCTAGCGATTAATGCGGCGAAACAAGCGCTCGACCATGCGGGGGTGCCAGCAAGCAGCCTCGATGGCATCGTCATGGCCACCAGCACCCCGGACCAAACCTTTCCCGCCACCGCGGCCAAGGTACAAGCAGCCTTGGGCATGGGGCAGGGGTTTGCGTTTGATATCCAGGCGGTTTGTTCTGGATTCATCTATGGCTTGGCCGTGGCCGATAACTTTATCCGTGCTGGGCAAGCCAAACGCATGCTGTTGATTGGTGCTGAAACCTATTCCCGGATCCTCAATTGGGATGACCGCACCACAGCGGTTCTGTTTGGCGATGGGGCAGGGGCCGCAGTGCTTGAAGCCGTTGAGGTGGATGAAGCGACCCAGGCCCAGCAGCCAGGGGTGCTGTCCACCCATCTTCATGCCGAGGGTGAGCATTGGCAGATGCTCTACGTGGATGGCGGGCCGTCAACCACGCAAACAGCTGGCCATATCACCATGAATGGCCGTGAAGTATTCCGCCACGCGGTCACCCGATTGGCCGAGGTGGTCGATGAAGCGTTGGACGCCAATGGGTTAGAAGCCAAGGATATTGATTGGCTGATCCCGCACCAGGCCAATGCCCGGATTATTGAAAGCACCCGGCGCAAGCTCAAGCTGCCGGAAGACCGGGTTGTTTTAACGGTCGAACGCCACGCCAATACCGCCACGGCCTCGGTGCCGTTGGCGCTATGCGAGGCGGTTTATGATGGTAGAGTTAAGCCGGGTGATTTGGTGCTGTTAGAGGCCATGGGTGGTGGCTTTACCTGGGGTTCAGCCCTGGTTCGTTGGTAAGCTACCCACAAAAACTCGCATTTCCGGTTTATCCACAGACAGTTTTCGCTGTATCTATTGTCAACGATGCGCTTTAACACCGTTGAATTGACTTCACTAACGCCGATTCGCTAACCTACAAAGCAGACAATAAAAAAGGGGCGTCCATGTCTTCTGAAACCGTAACCCGCGCGACCTTGAGTGAGATCGTTTACCACCAAGTTGGCCTGTCCCGTAACGAGTCGGCCCAGCTGGTTGAAGGCGTGCTGGATGAAATCTGCGATGCCCTCGTGCGTGGTGAAACGGTCA
The DNA here is from genome assembly GCA_039814445.1 of Pseudomonadota bacterium. Taxonomy (GTDB): domain Bacteria; phylum Pseudomonadota; class Alphaproteobacteria; order TMED2; family TMED2; genus TMED2. The sequence continues at coordinate 20,620 of JBCCBF010000002.1, read as the reverse complement.
AGCTGTCCTCTTTTGGCACTTTCTCAGTCCGTGAGAAGGGCGAGCGGATTGGCCGGAACCCGAAGACCGGTGAAGAAGTACCGATAAGCCCACGTAAAGTATTGGTTTTCCGTGCCAGCCATGTGCTGAAAGATCGTATCAACGACGATTGATCCGGAACCAACGCCCGGGCCGGTTTTCCGTCATGGCCCCGGGGTTATTATTCGACTGTGCTGTAGCTAAAGCTGAGATTATGAGCGAAACCAGCGACGCCAACCCGTCCACCACAAAGACGGCATCGGCTAAATCAACCAAAACAAAAGCCAAGGCGTCGGCCTCAAAGGCTAATGCTGCGTTTCGGACGATCAGTGAAGTCTCGGACGATCTTGATATCCCCCAACACGTCCTGCGTTTTTGGGAAACAAAATTCACTCAAGTGAAACCCACCAAGCGAGCTGGTGGCCGCCGTTATTATCGGCCCCAGGATATCGAGCTGTTGGCTCAGATTAAGCGGCTTTTGCACGATGATGGGTTTACCATCAAAGGGGTGCAGAAGGTTTTGAAGTCCGCGCGCGGTGTTTCCAGCGCGATCGAAAAAGCCAAAGAGGCAGGGGTTGAACAAACGGCCGAAACCGTTGGTCACGCCAGCAATGACACGGGCTCAAAAGCCGAGGCCGAGACCACCGCCGGCACCCCAGACACCAAAGACACCACCACAGACACCACCACCGAGGCGCAGGAAGGCAGTGACACCAAAACCACGTCCACTCAGCCCGACAGCGTTGATGCTGAGGCCGAGGATGATGCCGCGGCCGAAAACCAAGTAGAGAAGCAGGCTGAGAAACAACCACAGGCTGACCCGGCACCCGCGGTGAAAACAGCGTCGGTTGTCCAGTTGCCACGGGGCGGGCAGGCGGCTGCAGCGGCTGAACCCATCATCGATGCTGATGACGAACCTGCGGCTAAAACAGCCCCTGAGATTGCGGTGTTGCACAGTGCCCTGGAAAAAGCGCTGGATGAATTCAAAACCTTGCGGCGCGATATTGATGATCTTCTGCAATCACTGCCATCAAGCTCTTGAATGATAGAACGGTGATGCAAAGTCTTGCTTGCGTCCCAGGGATGATTTACCACTGCACACACAAGATGTCGGAGCGTAGCGTAGCCTGGTAGCGCGCTCGCCTGGGGGGCGAGAGGTCGTGGGTTCGAATCCCGCCGCTCCGACCATTTCCTTACATAATGATGCCCATGATCAGCCGCGGTGTAGCGGACCCTGTAGCGAATACCGGGTGGCAAACGCCAGGCAAAAAAAGGCCCCCGAAAGGGGGCTATTTTATGGTCGATTTTCTTTGGTCTGATCACCGCCGTCGCGTCATTTTTGCTTGCTTAAGTCGACGGCTACAAACCCCTGTCCCTAAACTCAGGTAGCTTTGATTAACCTCGAAGGGTGGGGTAGAGTCAAACAAATCATGTGCTGCGTTGCAGCAAGTTTATGCTGCACCTTGCGGGGTAACGTAAGGGCCTGTCTGGTGCAGCATTACCCAATGCTTATAAGCTAAATTGCGAAAGCCAAAAAATCATGCCAGATCCGGATATCCGATTGCTTTATATCACCACGCCGGATTTGGATGCCGCCTCCCGCATCGCCAAGATTTTGGTGGGGCAACACCTCATTGCTTGCGCCAATATCTTGCCCATGATGCAGTCGGTTTACCGGTGGCAAGGGGCGGTACACCATGCCGATGAATGTGTCCTCCTGTGCAAAACCAGAGCGTCGCAAGTGGCCTCGGTGACAGCCTTGGTGGAAGCCGAGCACCCCTATGAAGTCCCGGCGATTATCAGCCTACCGATCGATGGCGGTCTGCCCACGTTTTTACAGTGGGTTGCCACCGAAAGCACGCCATCAACGCCGTGAGCATCCCGCTAGCCCAGTCATGAAAACGGCCCCTTGATCCGCACCAAGGGGCCGTTTCCGATACTATGTTTTATGGCTTATTACTCGGCGGCCTGGGCTGGGCTACCGGTGGCAATTGCAAGGCTGCGGTCCAGGTCAGCGATGATGTCATCAACACTCTCAATGCCAATCGATAAGCGCACCACATCCGGGGTGGCGCCGGCCGCTTTTAGGCCCTCTTCAGATAATTGACGGTGGGTGGTCGAGGCGGGGTGAATGATCAATGATCGGGTGTCGCCGATATTGGCCAGATGGCTAAACAGCTCCACGGTTTCGCATAGTTTCACACCGGCGTCATAACCGCCTTTAAGGCCAAAGGTGAAGACGGCGCCTGCGCCTTTGGGCAGGTATTTTTGGGCGAGGCTGTAATGCTTGCTGGATGGTAGCCCCGCATAATTGACCCAGGCCACGGCGTCATGCTGCTCAAGATACTCAGCCACTTTAAGCGCGTTTTCACAATGCCGTTCCATTCGCAAGGGTAACGTCTCGGCCCCCGCAAGGGTCAGGTAGGCATTCATGGGTTGCTGGTTTGGCCCCAGATCCCGTAGGCCCACGGCATGGCCCCAGATGGTGAAGGCTAGGTTACCAAAGGTCTCATGGAATTTGAGACCGTGATAACCGGGTTCTGGCTCACTGAGGGCAGGGTATTTGCCGCCCGCACTCCAATCGAATGTGCCGCTATCAACAACCACCCCGCCCATGGCATTGCCGTGGCCAGAAATGAACTTGGTGGTGGAGTGTATGACCAAGGTCGCGCCGTGTTCGATCGGGCGACACAGATAGGGGCTGGCCATGGTGTTATCGACAATCAGCGGGATACCGTTGTCTTTGGCGATCTTGGCGACCGCCGCCATATCGGTGATCACCCCGCCCGGGTTGGCCAGGCTTTCACAGAAGATAGCCTTATGGTCTGGCGTGACGGTCGCGGCCAGGGTCTCGAGGTCATCGAAGTCAACAAAATCACACTGCCAGCCAAAGCTGCGTGGGAAGAAATTGGCAAACTGGTTCAACGAGCCGCCATAAAGCTTTTTCGAGGCGACGAAACGCTCACCGGGTTTCATGAGTGCCGATAGCACCAGCATCTGGGCGGCGTGCCCTGAGGCGGTACAGGTCGCTCCCACACCATTCTCCAGGCTGGCAATGCGCTCTTCTAAGGCAGAGACGGTGGGGTTGGTCAGGCGGGAATAGATAAAGCCGACTTTTTGCAGGTTGAACAGCGCGGCGGCATCTTCTGAATCCTCAAATACGAACGCTGTTGATTGCACGATGTTTGTGGTCCGCGCGCCGGTGGCGGGGTCGGGGGCGGCGCCGGCATGGACGGCGCGGGTTTCAAAACCAAAACTTGGTTGGTCGGTCATGGGTTGTGGGTCCCTTAATCTTTCGTGGTGATGGCTGGAGTGTTTTGTTCTGATCCGTTCTGTGGGCTTGAAACTAATCGCTCACATCAGCTTTTTAAACGGTTTAATTCTGGTCATGGTTTTGGGTCGTTTTGACGAGATCACTTGCGAGTTCACACCGGTCCGGCCAATCTCGCCGAAAAGCCGTTGATACTCGATTTTCGGGCACCGGTTCATGATCACGGTTAGGCCGGCATCCTCCGCGATCTGCCGTGCTCTATCGCTAATGACGGTGATCTGCATCCACAGCACGCGCGCACCGATTGATACCGCTTGTCCCGCTTGTCCCGCCAAGGCTGGGGCTTCTTTTGGGTGTCGGAAGACATCAACCATATCGATGGGCTGAGGGGCGAGGGCTTCTGCCGCTTCTGCAAGGCTGGCATAGCAACGTTCGCCTAAGATCTCTTGGCCCGCTTGTCCTGGGTTGATCGGGAGCACCCGGAAGCCCTTTGTTTGAAGGTATTTCATGACGAAATAGCTGGGCCGGTTCCAATTCGCACTGGCCCCTACCATGGCGATGGTTTTCACCCCGCGCAGGATGCCCAACAGGTGATCATCCATATAGGTCTCATGCCCGGCGGGAAGGGAGGTATCAGTATCCATTGTGGCCATGGATTTGCCTTTGAGTATGCGGTGTGTCAGGAAATCTAAGACCTAACGTGCGCCAGATAAACATGAGAATAAACATGCCCGGTCATAATTTTGGTCATGACAAACCGACAACCTTAAGCGCTGAGGATTTTACTAGGCTACTGCATCAGGGCTTGCCCGTAGCGGCCGAGAGCGGCGCGGTGGTGGAGCGTATGGGCTATGGCGCCTGTGTGATGCGGTTTCCAGCCAATGAGAAGTTTGTTCGTCCCGGTGGTACGGTATCTGGTCCGACCATGTTTGCCCTGGCTGATGCGAGCTTGTGGGGGGCGGTGTTATCCGCGATTGGTGAGGTTGAGTTGTCGGTAACAACCAATCTCAACCTTAACTTTTTGCGTAAGCCGGGGGTGGCCGCGGATTTGGTCTGTGAGGCGCGCTTGATAAAACTGGGGCGGAGGCTTGCTTATGGTGAATGCTTTTTGTTCACCGATGGTGAAGAAGACCCGGTCGCCCACGCCACGGGGACCTATTCCATCCCGCCGGATCGCTGATTGCGGGTATTATTTTACCACATTTAAAATTTCGGCAGTTTTATGCGGGATTGCGCTTGACGTATCCGCGTGTTCTGCGTAGAAACCGCGCCAGTTCGGCACCATTTGGGGCCGTAAACCGAATTCATACAGGTAAGTTAGAGACATGAGCACCTATTCCGCAAAGCCCTCTGAGGTTGAGCGCAAGTGGTTGATCGTCGACGCAGAAGACGTGGTGTTGGGCCGTCTGGCCAGCATTATCGCCATGCGTCTACGCGGCAAGCACAAGCCAATGTTTACGCCCAATATTGATTGTGGCGACCACGTTATCGTGATTAACGCTGAGAAGGTGAAGCTGACCGGCAATAAAGCCAACGCTGACATCTTCTACTGGCACACCGGCTATCCAGGCGGCATCAAAGGGAAGTCCAAAGGCGAGATCCTCGCTGGCAAATACCCTGAGCGCGTGGTGCAAAAAGCCGTTGAGCGGATGCTGCCAAAAGGCGTCCTGGGCCGCGAGCAAATGAAAAAGCTGCGCGTCTATGCTGGTACGGAGCATCCCCATGAAGCCCAACAGCCTGAAGTGCTGGATGTGGCCAATATGAACCCCAAGAACAAGCGAGCGTAAGACGGCATCATGGCTAGTGACGTTGCAACCCCCGAAGAGGGCACCCAAACCCTCGATAATCTCCAAGCCCTTGGTGGTACCGCAGAGGCCGAACAGCCCTTGCCCGAGCCAGAGCTAGATGAACATGGTCGCGCCTATGCTACCGGTCGTCGTAAAGACGCCGTGGCTCGGGTTTGGATCAAGCCCGGCAGCGGTAAGATTGTGGTGAACGGTCGTGAATTGACCGTTTACTTCGCCCGCCCAACCTTGCGTTTGATCATTGATCAGCCATTCCAGGTGACCGAGCGCAAAGATCAGTTCGATTGCTATATCACCGTGAAAGGTGGTGGTTTGTCCGGACAAGCTGGTGCCGTGCGCCACGGTATTTCCCGCGCGCTCACCAAGTTTGAGCCAGCGCTTCGCTCACCACTCAAGCAGGCCGGTTTCCTGACACGGGATGCGCGGATGGTGGAGCGGAAAAAATACGGTAAGGCGAAAGCCCGCCGGAGCTTCCAGTTCTCCAAGCGTTAAATCTCGCTTTTACATTCGATCATGGATTTCTATCCATGGTTTCGCTAACACGATGGGGCCGCGAGCGTATCGCGGCCCTTTTTCGTCTTTGGCGCTGACTGATCGAAGTGGATGGATTGTTGTTTGAATTCTCAAGAAAAGCCGTGATTTGTGATGTGGGGGCAGCGCTTATTGATGGTCAGTTTGGATACCAGCGTTTAATCGAATCAAACTTTATAAAACTTATTGGCTTTGAGCCTGATGATTCAAAACATAAAGAGTTGCAAGATGTAGATGGAGATGTGGAGTTCTTGCCATTCTTTATCGGTGATGGCGGTGAGCATAAGTTTCATCAAAATAAATTTGACCTCACGAACTCACTATATCCGACTAACACGTCATTTATACAGCATTACAATGACTTACCATATCTTATGGCAACCCAATCCACGGTTCCATGTCAAACCGTAACCCTGGATGAAGCCCTTGATGGCCGCGATGTGGATTTCCTGAAAATCGACGTGCAGGGTGCGAGCAAGATGGTGCTCGATCACGCACCAGAGACATTAAAACGTTGTTTGATTGTGGAGGCCGAGGCCGAACTGAACCCGCTTTATCGTGGCGAAGCACTGTTTGGTGAGATCGACGCGGTGATGCGGCAGCATGGGTATATGCTATACCGATTGGGCAATATATCACGCCTTTCAATCTTGCCGACCAAGCTCAAAGAAACCCAAGAGTTCATAAAGTTTGGCCAACACGGCTGGTGCGATCCTGTCTATGTGCCGGACCACGACCGCTTGATGGAATTGGAGCAAGAGGACATCATCCGTTTGGCGGTGATGATCACCTTGCTTTACGGCCTGTCAGATTACGCCATCCACGCGCTATTCCGCCTCGATCAACGCGATGGTACGGAATTCACCATGCCATTTTCGAAATCCCTCGCTGAGAATACGCCCACCACCTTCACCATTGATGGCAAGAGTTGTTCGATCTTGTGGGAGGGGTAACGGCTCGCTCCTAATCCTGGCATTGGACATTGACCGGTAACTTTGCTTCTATCTGTATGTTTTACCACGCATATACCATGCTAAATCATGGCAGGTTTTGGGCTGCGCTTTGTGACTAATAACCCTAAAGATCTTGTTCAACGCACCGCTATTTTAGGGGCGAGTGGCTATACTGGGGCTGAGCTTATTCGGTTGATGCGCGGCCACCCGGCTTTTGACATCAAAGCGATCACGGCTGACCGCCAGGCCGGTAAGCCCATGGCCGCTGTGTTCCCGCATCTGGGTATTGATGACCTGCCACCCCTGGTGACACTGGATGAGGTGGATTTTGGCACCATAGATATGGTGTTTTGCGCCTTGCCCCATGGCACCACCCAAGAGGTTATCGCCAGGTTGCCGGATAGCGTGCGGATCGTCGATCTATCCGCCGATTTTCGCTTAACCAACAAGGCTGTCTATGAGGAATGGTACGGCAAGCCCCACGCCGCACCTGAGCTGCAAGGCCAAGCGGTTTATGGCCTAACAGAATTTCATCGCCCAGCCCTGGCCATGGCACGCCTAGTGGCCAATCCCGGTTGCTACCCGACCGCGTCTCTCTTGCCCCTGTTGCCGTTACTGCGCGACCGGTTGATCGAGCCTGCCGACATTGTGATCGATGCCAAGTCTGGGGTCAGCGGCGCTGGTCGTGGGGCAAAATTGGGAAGCTTGTTTGCCGAGGTCGCTGAGGGGCTACAGCCTTACGGTGTGGGTCATCACCGGCATATGCCAGAGATTGAACAAGAGCTGAGTGCGGCGGCCGGGGAGCCGGTGCGCACCTCCTTCACCCCCCATTTGGTGCCCATGAACCGGGGGATGCTGGCCACTTGTTATGTGAGCTTCAAACCGGGAATCGACCGCCAACAATTGCGCGCTAGCCTGGTTGAAGCCTATGGGAACGAACCCTTTGTCCATGTATTGGATGAGGCCGTGATCCCGTCCACACGTCAGGTTCGTGGCACAAATCATTGTTTCATCAATGTTTTTGACGATCGCCGTGAGGGTGGCGCGATCATCACGTCGGTGATCGATAATTTGGTAAAAGGCGCGTCAGGCCAAGCCATTCAAAACGCCAATGTCATGCTGGGTCTTGATGAGATCACTGGTTTGACTGATGGGGCGCTAATTCCATGACCGCAAAAACAACGCGACGCGAGGCGCTGGCGATATCCATCGGCGGCGCGATGGGCCTGTTGATGGCATCACCGCAGGCGCGAGCGTTTGGCTACACCACACGGCCAGAACTTGGCGAACCCGTGGGCCGCGTGGTCGACCGGCGCGGTAAGGTATCGGCAAAGCACCCGGCGCTAGAACGCTCGCTGCATGACGGCAATTTGGTGTTTGAAAAAGATGTCATCACCACCGAAGAAGGCGGGTATCTAAAAATCGCCTTGTTGTCGGGGGATGAGGTGCGGATCGGCCCGATGGCCCAGGTGACGATCCAGCATGTGGTGGGTGAATTCCGCTTGCCGCGGGAAATCAGTTTCGCCATCGAGGGCTTTGGCGCCATGCGGTTTCTACCCCGGCTGGAAAAGCCAGCCTTTCATCCGCCGATGCGGGTGAGCATTCGCACGCCAGCCGGTACCGCTGCTGGAATCTCACCGGATATGTGGGCTGGCTGGTTGGACCGCGCCTATATGGTCTACCTCACGAAAGGGTCGTTGGATGTCTCATCCTTGGCCGGTCAGCGTGAAATGCGCCATGCCGGTGAGGCCATCAAGCTGCGCGATCTGAATGCCTTGCCGCCCAAGCCGTTTTTGGTCCGCGACCGGCAATTGGCCAAAATGGAAGCCAAGATACGGCGCCCTGAAATCCGCTATTACTAATCATTAAGGCCTGTCCCATGGCGATTGTGTTGCCCTATCAGGGTGTTTGGCCAACCATCCATGATACGGCTTTTATTGCCGAAACCGCGGTTATTATCGGGGATGTGGAGATCGGTGCTGGTTCCGGTGTCTGGTATGGCTGCGTGTTGCGCGGTGATGTGAATGTGATCCGGGTGGGTGAGAACACCAACATTCAGGATGGCACGGTTGTGCATGTGTCAAGCACCACCCAAGGCAGCTATATCGGCAGCAACATCACCATCGGCCATATGGCGCTTATCCATGCGTGCACCCTGGAGGATGGCTGCTTTATCGGTATGAAGGCCTGTGTCATGGATGACGCCAAGGTCGCCCGCGGCGCCATGGTCGGTGCTGGGGCCATGGTCACCCCGCGCAAGCAGGTGCCTTCGGGCCAATTATGGCTTGGCTCACCCGCCAAATACGCGCGTGGTTTGAGCGAGGCGGAGCAAGCGCATCTGATCGAAAGCCCCGCCCATTACGCCCGCCTTGCCCAGCGCTTCCGGCAAGAACAGAAACACGCGGACGCTTAGTTTTACGTACTTTCACGCACCCATGGTCTGGTGGCTGGGTTGTCCCTGTACTTCAGTGAAATAGCCGAGATTAAATGGCGCGGAACATCCATCCCAGCCCCGGCGGTGCTTCATCACCGGACCCTAAAGGCTCAGTAGAAGACTTCGCCCATGTGAATACGATTGTCATGGATTTGGATGACACCATCGTATCAGGAACACCGCCGCTGCTCGCTTATATCGAAACCCTCTATGAAGGGCTTAGCCGCGAAACCCGGTTGAGCATGGCGGAGATTGCCAAGGGGTTTGCTGAGATACGGCTCAATGAAATTTACGCCTTTACCAAAGCTCTTAATCAGCATGGTCCGCTGCGGGAAAAGTACCCCCATGGCGACCTGAACGAGCGGTTTGCCCATATTGGTGAACGGGCCAATAAAGCCTTTGTTGATGCCCTCCAGCCCGATCCTGATTTCGTGGCGGCGATTGAGCGGTGGCATGCCCAGGGTTACCGGCTAATCCTGATGACCGAAGGGCCAGGGTCGGCCACCACAACAAAAATTGACCCACTGCCATTTGCTGATGCGTTGGAGAAAGTCGGCGTGGTGGATGAAACATCACCCGTGCCGGGCCAAACACTCGCCCAGCTCTACCCCAGCAAGCTGTGGGACCTTATCGTGCCGCTGCCCGCTGGGTTTAAAGAGGATAGCCAGGTGGTAAAAGCTGGCCTCGATGCTATGGGTGTGGATCCCAAGACCACCGTGATGATCGGCAACCGCACGGACCGTGATTTAAAACCCATGCACGAGCTTGGGGCCAAAACCATCTTGGTCAACCATTTCAACCGCCGCCCAAACGAAGCGGCGCTTAAGCGACAAATCGAGAAATACCTGTTCGGCGGCAAAGAAATGCCGAAAGGGGCGGGGGCTGCCACCACTGAGGATGCTGGTGGCGTAACCCCGGATGCTACGCTTGAGCGCACCGCCCGGTTGACCGAGTTACTGGCTGGGCCACCGGGTTATGTGCCGAAGACTGGTGGTGCCAGCCCACGTCCAGACGTGCCCAGACCCGGGCCGAAAAACTGACGTGAAAAGCTAAGGTGACATAGGGCGCTGAAAGCGGGCAGGGACGGCCCGGGCCGTAAAGCCTGCCTCTTCTCGTCCGTATGCGGTTATTAGATCACTTGGACCTTCACGTAGCGGCCCGGGGCGGGTTCGATAGGCTTTAGCTTGCCCTTGGCTGGATCGCGTGCGGGTACTTGGCCATCCCCATAGCCCTTGACCCAATCTTGCCAATTCGGCCACCAGGATCCGGCGTGCTCCTCGGTATTTTGCAGCCATTCATCGGCGCTATCGGCCAGGGTGTTGTTCGTCCAGAAGCAATACTTGTCCTTCGCTGGCGGGTTGACCACACCAGCGATATGGCCCGAAGCGGCCAGCACAAAACGTGTATCCCCCTGGTAAAGCTGGGTGGCTTTGTAGGTCGAATGCCACGGGGCAATATGATCATCGCGGGTTGAGAGCATATAGGCCGGCGTTTTCACCTGGCGCAGATCCACGGGCGTGCCATCAAGGGTGAGGGCATCGGGCTGCACCAACAGGTTCTTTTGATACATGTTTCGCAGGTAAAACAGATGCATCGCAGCGGGTAGCCGGGTGCTGTCACCGTTCCAGAACAACAGATCGAACGGGAATGGATCCTTGCCCAACAAGTAGTTGTTCACGACAAACGACCAGATCAAATCATTGGCCCGCAGCATGTTGAACACCCGGTGCATATCGAGCGCATCGAAATAACCGCTATCGGCCATCTTGCCTTCGAGATGGGTGAGCTGTTCCTCATCGACAAAGACCGAGACCTCGCCACTCTCTTCGAAATCGGTGAGGGTGGTGAGGAAGGTGGCGGAGGCAATCCGGTCAGCGGTGCCACGGCGGCCCATGACAGCCAAGGTCGATGACAGCAGCGTCCCGCCCAGGCAATAGCCGACCGCGTTGACCTGGCTTTCGCCGGTTTGTTTTTCGATCTGATCAAGCATGTCGAACACGCCCAACCGCATATAATCCTCAAAGGATTTATCCGCGAGGCTCTTATCGGGATTGACCCAGGACACCACGAACACCGTATGGCCTTGATCCACCGCCCATTTGATAAAGGAATTCTCAGGCTTCAGATCGAGGATATAGAATTTGTTGATCCATGGGGGCAGGACCAACAGTGGGCGCTTGAACACCTTGTCCGTGCTGGGCGTGTATTGGATCAGCTGGGCGAGGGGGTTTTCATACACCACCTGGCCGGGGGTCACGGCGATATTCTCGCCAACCTTGAAGGCCTCTTTATCGGTCATGGTGACGACCAGGTCACCTTCGCCGCGTTCTAAATCGCGCAGCAAGTTTTCAAGCCCATTGATCAGGTTCTCACCGCCACTTTCGAGCGTGGCACGGATGACGGCGGGGTTGGTGCCGACAAAGTTTGATGGGGCTAAAGCGTCAACAAATTGACGAGTGTAGAAGTCGATCTTCTGGCGTTGTTTATCATCGATGCCCTCGACCTTGTGCACCGTGTCTTGCATCCACCGGGCGGTCAGCAAGTAAGATTGCTTGATATAATCAAAGACCGCGTTGTCTTCCCATTCTTGATCCTTGAACCGCTTATCTCCTTTGGACGGGCTGGCGATCGGGTTCGCGTCCTCACCCATCATGCGACGGGTCGTGTATTGCCACAGATCCATATAGCCTTGCCAAAGCTCCATCTGGGCTTTCATCAAATAGGCTGGGTCCGCCATCATGCGTTGGGTTAGTTCCAAAAACGCACCACCGATATTGAACGGGTCAATATTGGCTTGTTGATCATCGGCGCCGCCGCGTTTTTCCATGAAATCCATGATCAGCTTTTGGCTGCGCTCGGCGATTTTAGCGACGGATTTTGACAGCTCTACCGGGTCGGGCACTTTTACCTGGGGCTGTTCCGCGGCTGTCCCTTTGGTCTGGGCTTTGCCTTTTGCTGCGGCCTGCGCTTTGCTCGCGTCTTTCGATCTTGCCTTACCCGCAGCTGTTTTGGCCGTTGTCTTGACAGCTGGCTTGGCCGCTGTTTTCGCTCTGGATCTAGTCGTGGATTTAGCGCGGCTGGTGCTGGGTTTTTTCGCAGGCTGCTTGGTCATCGCTTATCTCAATCATCGGCCTGGGCTACAGGCGGCATTGGTATGGGTTTTACAGATGGTGCTTCACCGTATCACACGCCAGCACGCCCTGACGCGAATCGCTTGTTAAACCAGAGGCAAGAACCAGCCGTCAAATCTACTCAATCCGGTCTTTTTGAGGGCTAAGTCCTAATTTTGAATACGCGCGTTGCCCGTTTGTTGTTTTGCAGGGCAGGGCGGTGTTACCTATAGCTGTCCTGAATTACTCAGTGATCGCTTGTTGGGCACAACGCCTCAGGCGCGGTTGATCGCATGTCTGTCCCCGATGGTCTACCCTTGAACTGTAAGCCAACATATAAACGGTCATTTCATCATCCATGGTCATGGCGGGGCGTTGCCTTTTGCGTGCTCTGGCCTTTGGGTCTGATGGCCTGTGCCAATGATACGACGGTGGGCCAAGTGCTGCCGTACTGGGACGCGCCCACCGCCAGCAGCCCTAGTGTGCTACAAGCCGCCCAGGCCTTTGACCCAAGCGGTAAACCATTCCCGAGCTTGGCCACGGTTCCCCAGCGCCCATCCATCTCAGCCGCCCAACGCATTGCGAGTTTGGAAGGCGAGTTGACCCAGGACCAAACAATCGCCGCTGCCTTGCGCGACGGTGGCGCACGGCCGGACAGCCCCACTATTGATGAGATCGATGGCTTGGACGAGTTTCAAGTGGACCCAGCCCCTGATGCGCCGGTTTTGGGCAGCGTGCCTCGGGTTGATTTGACCGCTGGGAACGCGCGCGGGAATACGGTGCGACTGCCTCTGAACCAACCCGGTCTGGGTGATGCCACGGTGATTGACCGGTCACTGCCCGCTCGGGTGGGCGGGACACCAGTACCGCCGCCACGGCGGAATGATAGCCCACCACCGCCACCCATGGCGGCCCCACCAGCGCCCGCGTTGACGGCTTTACCGGTACCTGATCCGGTTGATGAGACCCCGCCCGCCTTTGTGGTGGCACCGATTGAAACGCCTGCGTCAGTTGCTGAGCCTGCCGTGGTTGCGACACCGCCTTCCGCGCCTAATGTTGAGGCGCCACCCGCCTTTGATCCACCGCCCGTTTTCGATGCGCCGCCAGCCTTTGATGCACCGCCAGTTCTTGACGCACCGCCCGTCTTTGATCCCGCACCGTTGGAAGTGGCTGCCGTACCAGACCTTCAGCCGCTTCCTGCCCCAGGCATGCCGGATACAAGCTTAACTTCCAGCTCCTTAGCCAATGGCAATCCTGCGCCCCAAGCGGCGGCGTGGATTGACCTGACGCCTGAGGGCACCGTGGCTGAAAGCAGCCGGGTCTTGCTCGATGACATTATCGCTGAGGCTTTAGCTGGGGATGGGCGTTCCCGGTTTCGGTTGGTCGGGTATGCTGATGATGATGTGATGACGGCTGATGTGGCCTTGGGCCGGGCGCGGGTGGTGGCTGATTATATGCAAGCGCAAAATATTGCGCGGGGACGACTAGTCTTAGCCCCGCCAACCCTGCTATCCAATGACCCGCGCATTGGCAGTGTTGCGGTTTTTGTGCTGCCATGATTGAACCTACTGGTTAGTACCTCTCTCTTTCTATCTCTCGTAACCAAAGGCCCATAAGGCCGTTTTGCATCTGATCCATGTCCCAGAAACTTTCCATAGCCATCGCTGGCCTTGGCACCGTTGGTGTTGGCCTTATCGAATTATTGCACCAAGAACGCGACCTGATCCGCGCTCGGGCCGGTGTTGATATTACGGTGACGGCTGTCTCTGCCCGCGATAAGACCCGTGACCGAGGCATCGATGTGAGCGGCTATCAATGGTTTGATGACGCGGCCACCATGGCGGCAGCGCCCGGTATTGACGTGGTGGTGGAATTGATTGGCGGTCATGAGGGGATCGCCAAAGACGTGGTAGAGACCGCGATTAAGGCGGGCCGCCATGTGGTAACAGCCAATAAGGCCTTGCTGGCCCATCACGGTACAGCGCTGGCAAAACTGGCTGAAGAGCACAAAGCAAACCTCGCATATGAAGCTGCTGTGGCTGGTGGGATCCCGGCTATCAAGGGATTGCGTGAGGGGCTCGCAGCCAATGAGGTTACCGAGGTGTTCGGTATTCTTAATGGCACCTGTAACTACATGCTGACCGAGATGGCGGCCACGGGGGCACCGTTCGATGAAATCCTCGCCGATGCCCAAGCTTTGGGCTATGCGGAGGCCGAGCCGTCCACTGATGTGGATGGCTATGATGCGGCGCATAAGCTCGCCTTGCTGGCGGCTATCGCCTTTGCCCGGCCGGTCGATTTTGACGCTGTCCATGTGGATGGGATCCGCCATATCAGCCCGCTGGATATCCACTATGCCGATGAGCTTGGCTATAAGATCAAACTATTGGGCCAGGCCAAACGTCACGCGGGCGGGGTCAGCCAAACGGTGCGCCCACAACTCATCCCCAAATCACTCCCTGTGGCCAATATTGACGGCGTGCTCAACGCGGTGGTGATGCGCGGCAGTTTTGTCGATGAAGTCTTGCTCGTGGGCCGTGGCGCCGGTGGCGGGCCCACAGCCTCGGCCGTTGCCGCTGATTTGATTGATATCGCCCGTGGCATCGCCCCACCCATATTTGGCATCACCACGGGCCATATGCAGGCCGAATCACCCGCCAATGATACGGTGCCTGAGAGCAAACAAGCCTATTATCTGCGGGTATCGGTGAAGGATGAGCCCGGGGTTTTTGCGGATATCGCGGCCACCTTGCGTGATCATGCGATCTCACTTGAAACAGTGGTCCAGCGCGGCCATGAGCCGGGGCAGAATGTGCCAGTTATCCTCACAACTCACCCGTCAAGCGAAACCGCCATGCGTTCGGCCCTTGCCACCATCGATGCGATGGATACTGTACTAGCACCGACCCAATTGCTGCCGATCATGCCAGCATAAACACGGGTTCTATTTTGCCGTAATGGAAGGCCCTGGGATGTCCGACGCCACCACCACTGTTGCTCCAAATGATGAAATGGCGGATCTGCCCGCCGCGGTCATGGATCGTAACTTAGCGCTGGAGGCTGTCCGGGTTACCGAAGCCGCCGCCCTATCCGCCTCGATGCTCATGGGCCGGGGTGACGAGAAGGCAGCGGATCAAGCGGCCGTCGACGCCATGCGCCGGGCGCTCAATGGTATGGCGATCCAAGGTAAAGTGGTGATCGGTGAGGGCGAGCGCGACGAAGCGCCCATGCTCTATATCGGTGAAGAAGTGGGCATGGGCGCTGGCCCACGGCTGGAAATAGCCCTCGATCCCTTAGAAGGCACAACGATCACCGCAAAGGGCGGGTCCAATGCCCTCGCTGTTATTGCCATGGCGTATGAGGGCGGATTTTTGAACGCCCCCGATGTCTATATGGACAAGATCGCGGTCGGTGGCGGGCTGCCACCGGGCTTGGTGAACATCGAAGACGAACCGGTGGATAATTTAAAGCGGCTGGCTGAGGCGAAAGGCGGTGATGTGGAGGATTTGGTCGTCTGTATCCTCGACCGTCCACGCCATGAAGAACTGATTGCCAAAGTGCGCGCCGCCGGTGCGCGCATCATGTTGATCCCCGATGGTGATGTCTCAGGCGTAATCGCCACCGCCGAGGCCGCCAGCGGTATTGATATCTATATGGGGTCAGGGGGCGCACCAGAAGGCGTGCTGGCGGCGGCAGCTTTGCGTTGCATCGGCGGCCAGATGCAAGGCCGTTTGTTGTTCCGAAACGATGACGAGAAGGCCCGTGCCCATCGGTGGGGCATTACTGATTTGGATCGGGTTTACCACCTCCATGATCTGGCCTCGGGTGATGTGATGTTTGCCGCCACCGGTGTCACCAACGGGGCGATGCTGCGCGGCGTACGCCGGTTTGCGGGCGGGGCCCAAACCCATTCGGTGATTATGCGGTCCAAATCAGGGACCGTTCGCTACATCGATGCCCATCACAATTTGAAGCGGAAATCAGGCCCGATGTCGGTGGATTTACCGCCCGACAGTTTTATTGAGGAGTAGGCGTGATCCACCATGCTTGATATCGCGCCTGTTGATCCAACCATCGACACTGATGAGACAACCCAACCCATGCCCACCGGGGCGTCAGGCCGCCCCTGGGTGTTGCGTGACTATTGCCCGACGGTAGCGGATACCATCGCCCGCAATCATAATTTGCCGCCAGCCTTAGCCGCTGCCTTAGTGGCCCGGGGGATCGATGATGCGGGCGTGGAGGCTTTTCTCACGCCGAGGCTCAAGACCAGCATGCCCGATCCCAGCGCGCTCCAAGATATGGACGCCGCTGCGCGCCTGGCGGCTGATGCCATCCAAGGGGGCAGCACCATTGGTGTGTTTGGCGATTTTGACGTGGATGGGGCCAGCAGCTCCACCTTGCTCCACCGCTATTTTGACGCCGTGGGTTGTTCCCATCACGTCTATATTCCTGATCGCCTAACCGAAGGGTACGGCCCTAATACCCAAGCCATGACGGGGTTGGTGCAACAGGGCTGTGAGCTCATCATCACGGTCGATTGCGGCATTTCTGCCCATGAACCCATCGCAGCGGTGACCGAACAAGGGGCGGCCACCATCGTGCTTGACCATCACCGGCCTGATGAGACGCTGCCCGGTGCCGATGCGGTGGTGAACCCAAACCGGGTGGATGACACCAGTGGTGTGGGTTATCTGGCCGGTGTCGGGGTTGCGTATCTATTTGTGATCGCCCTGCATCGCAAGCTGCGCGCGGATGGTTTTTTCGCTGAGCGCGATGAACCCAACCTCTTGGAATGGCTGGATCTAGTCGCCCTGGGCACAGTCTGTGATGTGGTGCCACTTCAAGGCCTAAACCGGGCCCTGGTCGCCCAAGGTTTGCGCCTACTATCGGCCCCGACAACACCGGGCATCACAGCGCTCCACGGTTTGGGTAAGATTGATGGGGCGGTATCCACCGACCATTTGGGTTTCCAATTTGGCCCACGGCTCAACGCGGCAGGTCGGATGGGCCAGAGCCGCTTGGCGTATGAGCTGTTGGCGGCTCCCAGCCATGATGAGGCCGCATCAATTGTTAGCACCCTGGATATTCTGAACAAACAGCGCCAGGGCGTGGAGCAAGAGGTGTTGAAGGCAGCCCGAGCCGTGCTGGAGGCGCAAGCAGAGCAACCGCCAATCATGCTGGCCTATGGCGATGGCTGGCATGGGGGCGTGCTGGGTATCGCCGCCGGCCGGTTGAAAGAACGGTTCGGGCGGCCCTGCCTGATCGGCTCGGTGGAAGATGGGCTGGTAAAAGGGTCGGGTCGTTCAATCCCCGGCATCAATCTGGGCGAGGCCATGCACCAAGCCTTGGCCAAGGGTCTGGCGGTCACCGGGGGCGGTCATGCCATGGCCGCTGGTTTTGGGGTGCCGGTTGAGAAGATCGAGGCGTTTCACGCCCATATGTGTGACTACGCCCTTAACGCTCTTGATGGTGAGCCACTGGCTGACCCATTAACCCTCGATAGTTGGGTGTCGGCTGGTGCCGTAAACGCGGGATTGGCTGACCGGTTGAGCCGTCTGGCACCTTTCGGCAGCGGTAACCCCGAGCCGGTTTTTGGCGTCCGTGATGTGGAATTGACCAAAGCCGATATCGTTGGTCGCAACCATGTGCGTTGCCGGTTTGTATCAAACGGTGCGTGGGTTCAAGGCATTGCTTTTAAATGTGCGGAAGAGCCCATGGGCCAGGCCTTGTTAAGCGGCATGGGCAAACGTTTTGATCTCGCTGGGATCATCCGCCTGAATGAATGGCAGGGCCAGGTAAAAGCCGATTTCGTCCTGTCCGATGTGTCATGCCGCGGTTAGCCAGCCCTAACACTGCTCATACAGTGCCGGCTTCGTGACGCCTTCAAGCGCGTACTTTTGGTTTACATTTTGTGGGTGCGTAAGGTCACTTTGACGGGCCGGCGGCTGCGTGAGGGTTGACGCATGGCAGCACCGGCCGCGGCCGCACCACCGAGAACGCCAGCACCAATCAGGCTTGCCTTGATGAGCCCGCCGCCAGCCCCCTCGGCCGGTTCAGGGTGTGCGCTGACCACCTCAGCTGGGTGGTCATGGGCCGCCAGGGTTGTATGCTCACCATCAGTGGGGAAGGTCGCGTGTTTGGCGCCCGCGCTGCCGTCAATCATGTCGATCTGTTGCATATGGCCTTTGAGGTCACCCAAGGTTTCTTTCTGCTTATGCCGGAGGGCTGTTTCCAGACGGGCCATTTCGGCAGGACTCGCCCCGTTCATAGCGCCATTGTGGAAATCTGTCAGAGCCTGCAGCAACTCGTCAGAATGGGTGCCCATCTGTGTGTTTATCCCGTCAGCCAATTGTTGCATATAAGCATGCTGACCACTCGGCAGGCCAACATCAGTCGGTAAGCCATGGGCGTTTGTATACGGGTGGTTAGCAGCACTGTGAGGGATCACCTGGCCAACTGCCTGGCTGCCATAGGTGGTTTCAATTTCCTGCATGTTCTTGTTGAGATCTTCCAAGGCGTCTTGCCGTGTCTGTAGCAGCTCGCGCTCCAGGCGGGCCATATCGGCCGCGCTTGCGCCGTTCATATAGCCATTGTGGTAATCCGTGAGCGCTTCCATAATCGCGGCCGAATGGCCGCCCATCTGTGTGTTTATGTTCTCAAACAATTGCTGCACACCGGCGTGTGGGCCACTCGCATAGGCGGTGCTGCCTGCTGCCACCGCACCAGCCGCGATTAACGGCAAAAGAAACTTCGAACCACTCATAAGAATAATGGTATTTCAGATATCAGTTTCACTCAACCATGTGATCGAGAATTACTGGTTTCCACTGCTTTGAGCCGTCTTGAGACCTCACATGCTCGTCGCTCGTGATTAATAGCGAATGCCTAGTTTTCGGTACAGAAAGCTCATCAGCCAGGCCGGGCCAATCATCAAGAATTGTATGTCTTTGAAGAACGATGGCTTTTTGCCTTCGACCTTATGTCCCCAAAATTGGCCAATCCAAGCTATGACGAACACGATCAGGGCGGTTTGCCAGAGCGGTACGCTCGTGATCGCGGTATACGCTAGGATCACGCCTACGCAGGCGGCTGCGAAAACGGCAAACCCAACGGCGAGGGGCGGGGATAACCACATGTAATAGCCAAGGGATGCCGCCAGGGTGAGGGTGGCCCAATTGATCAGCGGCACCCCAAAGGGGCTCGGTATGGACCATAGAAGGGCGATAATCGTCCAAACGATGAGGGGCACGCACACCCAATGAATGGCCTTGTTGGTCTCATCCTGATGGCTTTCGCCATATTCCGCCAAGAGTTGATCCACGGGCCGCTTCGTATCGGGTTGTTCCATATCCTGCATGGGTATTCCATCCCCGTGATTTATCATGTTTTACCACGATGATGCCGGATACCGGGGCGTTTGACTACTGATTACAAATCATAGGTCATCACCAACACGTGGCGCTGGCGGGCCTCAACCCATTGAGGGCCAATAGGCTTAAACCCTTCGCGCGCATAAAGCCCGCCATCCATACGATCGGTTTGCAGCGTGAGGGTTTTGAGGTTGAGTTGCCGGGCGGTGAGGATTGCGTGTTGCACCATAAAGCCAGCCACATTCTGCCCCCGTGCCGTGGGGGTCACAAAGACCTCTCCCACCCAGAACCGGTGGTCAGGCCGTTGCGGCATTTCGAATAGCTTTAATTCGATGGTTCCCAGCGGCACGGGGTTGTGATGATTGCTGTCATCCATGGCTATAAAACCCAGGGGGAAGGATCCTGGTGTTTCAACCCGGCGTTTAAACTTTGCTTGGGCGTCGGATAAAGCCTGGCCCGGCGCACCCCAGGCACTATGGTGCCATTGACCAAGAAGGGGCCAAAGATCGCGGTGGCGTTGATAGGAGTACATGACCCAGGTCATGGGCGACTTGTCGATTATGGGGTCTTGCCCATGGTTGGGGCTGATGTTTTTGCGGTTTTCTCACGCCGTCGCCGTGCCCAATGCTGCTGAAGCATGACACCACCAGTAGACCCAGCGGCGATGAAAAGGCCACCGCCAATGGCGGCGATTTTTAAGCGTCTTTCGAAGTCATCCAACGCTTCTTGCAAATCATCAAGTCCCTCTTGCACGCCATCAAAACTGCTCTCAAGGCCGTCTGTGCCCGTGCGGAGGTCTTCGATGCCTTGCTGCATATTTGAGAAGGCCTCGTCCATCACCCGTCGCGTGTCATCAATCGCGCTACGAACCTCGGCGGTGCCATCGGCGAGTGTGGCTTGAGTATTATCAATAGCATCTAGCACATCCGCATCGGGACCACCGGCGTAAACGGTACTGCCTTGCGCCACAAACCCAGCCGTTACCAATGGCAGCAATAACGAGCGACTGCGCACCATAACAAACCTCAACAATGTCATCTTGGGAGATAAATGGCGTCCCCTACGGGATTCGAACCCGTGTTGCCGCCGTGAAAGGGCGGTGTCCTAGGCCTCTAGACGAAGGGG
>JBCCBF010000339.1:0-2929 GCA_039814445.1 Pseudomonadota bacterium | reverse complement strand
TGTGGGGGGGCTAGGCTGGTTAATTGGGCTGGTCACCACGCCCTCACGGCTGGGGGGTAGGGCCACTTGCATACCGTCTGGCGTGCCGATAACCCGATCAGCGCCGGGTAGGCGATTGCCAGGACGATCCGTAACAGGACCCACGGTACCAGGCATGCCGATGGCGGGCCGCGGCGGGATGGCTTGCATGGCGGTGGGTTGCCTTACCATGTCTAACGGGTCATCGGCGAAATCTTGGCGTGGTGCTAGCTCTGCTTGAGGCGGCAAGCCAGCGGTTTGTTGCATGGGGGATGCTGGCGCTGCTGGGCTTGCCATTACAGGGGCTGTTGTGGGGGCCATCGTGGGCGCCATCATGGGTGCTGGTTTCGCAGCCTCTAGCGGTGCTGGGTTGATCATGGTCTGATCCACCGATACCGGGTTGGCTGGTTGAATGTCACTCACTATTGGCTGGTTGAAATCGGGCATGTCACAGGGAAAAGCCCGTTGCAGCGCGAGCGATAAAAACACCGGGGCTGGTTCGTCAAGGGCAGCAGGCTCGCGGAACGCCAGCCGGGTTAGGGCTGTCGCCGCTGTCTGGGCGGAGATACGCGCCCGGGGTGGGCAGAATTCGGGTGAGCGCCCAGCCACCTGGTCTTGCAACACCCGATCCAGGAAACCGCGCAAATAGGCGGAGCATTGCGCCAAGTCCAATTCGGGCTGTTCCGCCCGGGCCTGGCACAGCAACAATAAATGTCGCGCGCCAGTCGCCTGGTTTTGGGCCTGGGCTGGGGCGGTTGGAATGGCGCTAGCGGCGGCGGTGAGGGCAGCGGCAATGGCCAAGGGGCGGAGAGCTTTTACGGTATTTATCATAGGTCCCAGCATGCCAAAGACCGCCACCAATGCCAGCGTTAATGATGCGCGGTGACACACAGAGTATATGGGCGTGTGGACGACTCGTTGACGACTCGATGTTTGCGGTAAAACGCTGGGCTTAGTTGTCGCGGAGTTCGTGCAAGAAGGCTTCGGTTTCCGCTTTTAAGCCCTCAGCATCAATGGCGAGTCGGCTTGCCGCGTTATTAAGATCAGATGCAGAGCTCGATGTTTCGTCAATGCCCTCAATCACTCCATTCACGTGATTGGTCACATCTTTGGTACTAGAGGATGCTTCATGGGCCGACCGAGCAATCTCCACCGTCGACGCTCCTTGTTCCTCCACAGCCGCGGCAATGCCCGTGGCGATGTCATCGATCTGTGTGATGATCTGAGCGATTTTCTCATTGGCTTTTACCGCGTTTCTCGTCGCTTCTTGAATGGCGGTAATTTGGGTGGTGATTTCTTCTGTCGCTTGGGCTGTTTGGCCGGCTAGGGATTTTACCTCAGACGCGACCACCGCAAACCCTTTGCCAGCCTCGCCGGCGCGGGCGGCTTCAATCGTTGCATTCAACGCCAATAGGTTCGTCTGCTCAGCGATCGCGCTGATAAGGGCGGCTACTTCGCCGATCTTTGTGACAGCGCTTCTTAAGCTTTCAATCGTCACGCTATTGGATTCTGATTCAGCAACCGCTTGTTTTGTAATAGTGGTCGCTTGGGTCACTTGGCGGGTGATCTCACTAATAGAACTCGATAGCTCTTCAGCGGCGGCCGCCACGGTTTGCACGTTGGAGGCCGCGGCATTGGCCGATTCAGCGACAGAATTGATTTGATTGTGACTGCGCTTTGCCGATTGCGCCATGGTGTCAGCGGTTGCCTGGAGTTCCGTACTGGCATCGGAAACACCCAGCAGGACGTGCCGTGCCCGTGTATCAAACTCGTCTGCCAGGCCGACAATCTTGTCTGATTTGCGTTTAACGTCTTCTTGGTCTTGCTCCCGTTGTTGCTGGAGCAATTCACGGTCCCTTTGCGCCTCATGGAAACCTGCAACTGTGCGTGCCATGGCGCCAAGCTCGTCTTGACGTTCTAAATGCGGGATTTCTTCAGCTGTTTCGCCCAAAGAAAGCTTATCCATCACTTCCCTTAAATCACCCAGCGGTGTCATGAGCCGTTGGGTAAAATACGAGGCGAGAAATGCAATGATGATGGTGACCATGATCCCAATGACGATGATCTGTAAGATGATTTCATCACCAATTTCACCCAGCGCCGCGTAAGGCGTTGTGACCATGACCGCACCGACGGGACGGCCTTCTGAATTTCTGACCGGTTCAATGCCTATATGCTGTAATGAGCCAAACACGTCAGCGGTGGTGTAGACAGGCGTTCCTTTACCAACGCTGGGATCAAGCACCGTCTGGCCATATTTCCCCACCAGTCGCGGGAAAAACTGGTCTTGTGGTCTGGCGTCAATTTCGGCGGACGTAACGAGCAAGTCTGCGCCACGATAAAAGGTGATGGTAACGTTGCTCAATAGGCGGTCTAAAGGCCGCAGAAAATCATCATCAATCCTTGTATCGCCTAGGAAAAGCTCATTGTTACGCACTTCGAAGGCATCACGGCTGATGTTCGTCATGTAGTTAAAAATGATCGACTGGGATCGCTTAATATAGTCTTCAGCATTGGCTTCAAGGATGCGGTTAACCTGAACGGCTGCGGGGGAAATCAGCGCGGCCGCGAGGGCCACCAGACAGGCTAGGCTGAATAGGGTTAAGCGTGCGGAGAGACTAAGAGATTTGATCATGATGCCGACCGGCAGCGGTTAGGACGAAGACGACGTTGTGCCGTTGCCTCCCGCTGTTGCTGCGAGCGCATGGCGGGATGTGTTTTGGCCAATAGTTACCCGACACAGACTCATGTGTTTACAGACCCTTATTATTGAATACCAGCGTAATTCGCATTGGTGAAAAAAGGCAGCTTTTGTGCACTTATGAGCGGAAGCCCAGTTTTCCTGTGACGGGATTGGCACGACCATATTCGCCAGGCGTCACCCCAGGGCATTGCCACCATGCGTGTGCGA
>JBCCBF010000438.1:0-1527 GCA_039814445.1 Pseudomonadota bacterium | reverse complement strand
CTGGGGTTTTCAGCGGCGCAAATACGAACCGCCCAGATGATGGCGCCCATTTTAACCGATGAAACCGGCCCTGTCTTGGTCACGGGCCAGGTACTGGCGGTGGAACACCGACAAGGCAATCGCCTGCGGCTTACCGTGGGCTCGCCACGTCTCGACAGCCGGGACCCAGATATCAGCCGCTTGGCTCTGGCAAAACTGCGGCTGACCCTGCCTATAACAAAAGACCGCGCCCTGCCTCGCCCAGGCGATCAGGTACAGGTGCGGTCCATTCTGCGGCCACCACCGCTGCCAGCCTATCCGGACGGTTATCATTTTGGCCGTGATTTGTTTTTCCAACAGATCGGCGCGGTTGGTTTTACGATCGGTTCGCTGGATTACCAGCCGCGCGATGCCCATAACATTGCGGACCTATCCGCCTGGTTTTGGACCCGGGTCGAGGGTGTGCGCAGTACCGTGTCACAGATCATCAACCGCCATCTGGAGAGGGAGACGGCCGGGGTGGCCACCGCTTTGCTTACCGGCCAGCGAGGTGGCATTTCCGAGCCGACCTATGATGATATCCGGCGGGCGGGGATTGCCCATTTGCTGGCCATCTCTGGATTGCATCTGGGTATTGTCGCCGGTTGGATATTCCTCGTGACCCGGATGAGTCTGGCCCTGATACCTGGGTTGGCGTTGCGCCGACCAATTAAAAAATACAGCGCGTTGATTGCCCTGGTGGGAGCTGGTGCCTATGTTCTGCTGGCCGGTGCGCCAGTGCCCACTATTCGGGCGTTTATCATGGTCGCCATGGGTATTGGGGCGATTTGGTTGGACCGGGATCCCTTTAGCCTCCGGCTAGTGGGAGTGGCGGCCATAACAGTGATCTTATTGCGCCCAGAGACGGTCATCGGCCCTAGTTTTCAAATGTCTTTTGCCGCCGTTACAGGCTTGATCGTGGCCTATCAATTCTTTCGTGACCGTGGTTGGATGCATCAAACCCGTGAGCCGATCCACACCATACCATTCCAACGGTTCGGGCGGTTTGTTTTAGGTTTGATGGTGACCACCATCGTGGCCAGTGTCGCCACAGCGCCCTTTGCTCTCTATCACTTCCAGCAATTGGCCACCTTTGGGTTGGTGGGCAACATTATCGGTGTTCCTTTGGCCACGTTTTGGGTGCTGCCAGCGGGGATGATTGGCTTATTGGCGATGCCCCTTGGGTTGGAAGCCTTGCCCCTGGCTGTGATGGGCTATGGCATTGACTGGGTGTTACAAAGCGCAAAAGACATCGCCGCCATGCCATGGGCCAGCATGAGCACCCTGGCCCTGGATGGGTTGTTCGTCTTGGCCGTGATGGTGACGGTGTTGCTAGCGATCGGGCGCTTGATGCCCATGGGGATCGCAGGCGTGATGATGGCCGGGATTGTGTTCTTGATGCCGGTCTGGCGGGATACCCCAGCCCTGTTGGTGACAGCCGATGGTGATTTGATTGGGATCACGAACCGGGCTGACCATGTGCTTTACGTAAACCAAACCAGGCGCCAG
>JBCCBF010000132.1:0-7202 GCA_039814445.1 Pseudomonadota bacterium | reverse complement strand
TGACAAAATGCGGCTCAACCCGATCAAAAAATGCGCGTGCGCCCATGGAAACTTAACCTTCTTTCTCGATCTTTGTCAGGCAATCGCGTAGTGCCGTGCCGTATTCGTATTTGGCCGGGCACGCAAACCCCACAAGGCCCAAATCTTCTTCATCCAGCTCCAACACCCCAAGGGCCTGGGCCGTGTCGGTATCCATCACCAAAAGGGAACGCAAAAGCTGGGTCGGTAAGAAATCTTGGGGCATTAATTCTTCGAATGTCCCCGTGGGCACCATGGCCCGGCGCCCGCCATTAAGATTCGATGTGAGGGCATAAAGCTTTTTCGAAAAAGCCGAACCCAGAACCGGTTGATAGGAGAACTTATTCATCATGGGCCGGATCCAGCCCAATGTAATTTGCTCGCGGTCTTCTTCAATAATGGTGACCTGACGGTCATAACGCCCCAGATAGGCGCTGGGGCCTTCGCCAGCACGGCCGCTCAGGATCGACCCGGATATCAACCGGGCGGGTGTGCCCTCATCATACTCACCTTGGGTTAACTCCACCATTGACGCGCCCATGACCGTGCGGACCAGGCGTGGTTTATGGCATAGAGGGCCGGTGATACCGACGATGCGGGTGGGATCGATTTGCCCCTTTTGCAGCAACCGACCAATGGCGATCACATCTTGGTACCAGATAGTCCAGACGGTTTTTGTGCCGTCGGGTGGCTCCAGGAAATGCATATGGGTGCCAGGTAGGCCAGCCGGGTGTGGGCCAGAAAAGGCCGCGGGCTGCACTGGGCTGTCTTCGATGTTCGGGATCTCAGCGCCGGCCTTATGGCAAAGATAGGTTTTGCCGTGGCTCAAGCGTGCTACCGCGTCTAACCCCACACGGAACGCCTCGGGATCATCATTGATGATGACCGCAGCGTCGGGGGCCAGGGGCTCGGTGTCCATGGCCGTAATATAGATTGCAGCTGGGCGGGTTTCGGGGTCCGCTAGTTTTGAATAGGGACGGGTGCGAAACGCGGTCCATAGCCCCGCGGTACAAAGACGCTCAACCAGGCCCTCGACCTCATCCACATTACCAGTTTGGCTGAAATCGATGGGATCAGCCGCATCCGGCTTGATCTCAATTTCCACACTGATCAACACCCGCCGATAGCCGCGGTTGATGGCTTTAATTGTGCCTGAGACGGGCGCTGTGATGGCCACTTGGGGCAGGTCTTTATGGGTGAAAACAGGCGCGCCTGCGGCGATGGTATCGCCTTCTTGCACAGCGAGGCGCGGCTTCAGCCCTTGGTAATCCTCACCCACAAGGGCCACGGTGGTGACATTCGGACCCGCGTGGATATCCTGGGCTGGGGCACCATGGACAGGAAGGTTAAGGCCTTTCTTTAGGCGATAATGATGCACGCGATACTCGTTAAATGGCGACAATAGATACTGCCCTAACAGGCAACGGCTGAATTTATATTCGTATTAAAACGAATTCTAAAGAGATTCATGGCCTGAATTGGCCATAAAATCGTTCATGTTTCTTGCGGTGCACATTATACCCATTCATCGGTAAAGTCACGGTTAGCGCCTTGACGCATAATGGGTAATGATCAAATGACACACTGGCCCCGTCACCTTGTTCTGAGTTTTCTGA
The DNA here is from genome assembly GCA_039814445.1 of Pseudomonadota bacterium. Lineage (GTDB taxonomy): Bacteria > Pseudomonadota > Alphaproteobacteria > TMED2 > TMED2 > TMED2. The sequence continues at coordinate 5,568 of JBCCBF010000132.1, read as the reverse complement.
TCTTGCTGGCTGCCTGCGGTCCTGATGACACCACCGTCAGGATCAGCGGTGAGACCATGGGCACGACCTATAACGTCGTGTTGGTTGCCCCTAGACCTGAGCTGACCACAGGCCAGATTGAGGCGGCGATTAGCGATACTCTGGCTCAAGTGAATGCTCAGATGTCCAATTGGGACCCTGATTCTGAAATTTCCCGCTTTAACGCCGCACAAACCACAGACCCTGTTTCAATCTCCCCAGCCTTAGCGCAGGTCGTGAGGGCAGCTGATGACATCCATCGCGCTAGTAATGGGCGTTTTGATGTAACGCTAACGCCGTTGATTGAGTTGTGGGGTTTTGGCGAGCGGCGCCCGGAATCCCCCGTGCCCTCAGACGCTGAGATCACCCAAGCGCTGGCCTTGGTGGGTCAGGCACGCTTGCTGCGGATCAATCGTGATACGGCAAGCCTGACTAAAACCAATGGAAAGGCGAGCATCAACCTGGCGGCGATTGCCAAGGGGTATGGTGTGGATGCGGTGGCTGCGCGCTTAGAGAAATTAGGGATCGATGATTTCATGGTGGAAATCGGCGGTGATTTGGTGACAGCGGGCAACAATCCCTTAGGTGGGCGCTGGCGTATTGGTATTGAGCGCCCGCAAGTGGGCAGTCGTCGTGTGGAGCAACTCGTGGACATCACGGACCAGGGGCTGGCCACATCAGGCGATTATCGGAATTACTTCGAACAAGATGGGGTGCGCTATTCCCACATCATTGACCCGCGTACAGGCCGCCCGATCACCCACAATACCGCATCGGTGACGGTGGTGGCTGAAAACGCCATGCTGGCCGATGCCTGGGCGACAGCGTTGTTGGTGATGGGACAGGACCAGGGCCTGGTGCTGGCCGAACGCCTAGGGCTTGCAACCTTGTTTATTGCACGCAATATATCATCAGACGATCCGCGGTTTATCGTGACGGCCACCTCGTCATTTGAGGCCTTACAACAAGCGCCTGCAGCCACAGAATAAAACTGATGGGTTAGGGATAGGGAAGATCATGTCCACATTCATTTTAGCGTTTGGCTTGCTGTTGCTCGTGGTCCTTGGGATGTCCTTGGGCGTGATCTTGATGGGTAAGCGGATCAAAGGTAGCTGTGGCGGCCTAAACGCTGTGGCCGGTGCCGACAAGTGCTTGGTATGTAATAAAGAAATTGATCCCAATAGCCCGTTGCGTGACCGGCTTGAATGCCCGCGCAACAAAGCGGCATCGTAACCGCTAACCTCCAATACATACGGAGCGAACGCAAGTTGTAAGCTCTTATGATAACCGATCGCTGTGATGCTACCCCGAGCCGTACTCACCGATACCCGTATTCACCGGGACAAGCGGTCATGGGGATGGATCAATATTCCATGGGTATGAAGGCAACGATCCCAAGGCAGGCCCCGGCCAGACCACCGAAAACCCATAATTGCCAAACCGGCCCTTCGGCTTTCCAAACACGGCGGTAGCTGTGGCCGGCCAGGATGCCCACAACAAAGATTAGGGTTGCTATAAGCGGCGTTAACGTCATGGGCGCAAGAATTGTAACAATTCTATTTAAGGTTGTGGCGTGAGCCGGTGTTTGGCAGTTTAAATTGTCTAAAAGAAGGAGCAGTCAAGCATGCCCAGCACCTATCAAGCGCCCACACGGGGGGACATGGAGAAACCATCCACCAGGAGCCAAACGTTAAAAACCAACGTGGCTAAAGACAACACCACCGTCAAAAATATCATCGACCAAAAAGGCGATGCCGTCTTCACGGTCAAGACCAACGATAGCATTGCCGATGCCGTGTCGCTGCTCCAGGACAAGGGAATTGGCGCCCTTGTGGTGACCGATGCCAATGGCCTGATGCAAGGCATCCTCTCAGAACGCGATATTGTTCGTAAATTAGCCCAGACACCTGGCGAAACACTGGCCCATAAGGTGAGTGATGTCATGACCAGCAACGTGGTGAGCTGTACGTCCCATGAGGCGCTGGTCACGGTTTTGCAGCGGATGACCGATGGACGCTTCCGGCACATGCCGGTGGTGGATAATGGCCAGCTAAAAGGCATGGTGACAATCGGTGATGTGGTCAAATTCCGGCTGACGGAATTGGAGCATGAAGCGTTGCAGCTCAAACAACTGATTGTCGGGTAGCTCTTGGGACAAATGCCCCTGATGCGCCTAGTGGGCGGCCTAGTCAGCCGCCCCGTCGGTTGCTTTATCAGTGGCTTTTGCCGGCACCAACCGTTGCGCCATCAGCAATAAGTAGATCATCACAAAATAGTAGATGAAAAGCTCTTCATTTTCCGCGCCGCGCCAGTAAACATAATAATCCGTCGCGTCACCGATCTTATCGCTCAGCTTGGCAAACAAGCAAATCAACGCGGTCACGGCGAACTGGCTGGTCGGGTACAGCACCGAAAACCGTTGCGGTAGGGCGGATGGGCGGACGCGCATCAAAAGCGGAATGATCAAACCGCCCATATAAACCCCGATAATCAGTAGGATGCGGGGCTTTTGATCAAGCCATGAGGATGTGTTGTGTAAATTGGTTTCATTCTGATCGTTGATACTCGACCAAAACTCTGGAGTGCGCCAGTCCAGAAGATGCTGCCCCCAGCTGATCTCTTCTCCCGCCACATAGAGACAAGCGATCGCCGCAATTCCCATATAGGCCATCAGCCAACGCCGTTGATGATCCATCTTGAACAGCACAAAAACCGCGATGGCCAAGGCGATCACCATAATGGCGAATTGGATAAGCTCATAGGGACTGCCCTCAGACCCAAGCCAGGCTACGATCTCTTGGCTGGCGAATTGCTCGCCAATCGTTGAGATCAGAAAGAAGCCGAGGGGCAACCAAAGCCAAAGAATACGCGGAAGCAAAATGATACGCCGTTGAACATTACCGGGTTATGCATGCGCAAGAATGGCCTAGCTACCCATCAAAATCATTGGGTTTATGCTAGCGCGGTTTTCATGGCGCATCATTGCTTTCGATTTGCCACAGGCTCTGGCTGGAGCGTAGGTGGGGGCGTGGTACAGGCAGAGACGCTGGTAATAGGCAATTGACGCCAGCTTACCATCCCAACCCGGTTATTATTCTGGCGATTGAGGCTTGGTTGTGTCGCGGCGCGCCATGACCGTGGCGACGGCTTCGCTCGCTGTGGTTTTGGTCATAGCTTCTGTGTGAGCCTCTGTTTGTGTTTCTACCCCGTCGGCTTCCATGGCCACCCGTACTTCTGGGCGCGAGAATTGAATGTCATGGGCGGCGAACGTCTCCTGCACCGCGGCATAGGCATAGCGCCGGATCAGGAATTGGCGGCCGGGTTTGCACATGAATTTGGTGCTGATCACGAGGCCATAATCGTCAACCTCAATGACTCCTTGAGATTTGAAAGGCTGTAGAAAATCCTCTCCCACCTCAGGATGGTCTAATAGGGCCAAGCCGGTTTTCTTGAGGAGTTTGCGAACTTTTTCCAGATCGGTATTAAACGCCAGGCGAAACCGAAGTTTCATGATCGCCCAATCCCGGCTGTAGTTTTGTACTGTGCTGATTTCACCAAACGGAATGGTGTTCAGCGCCCCGCGATGGTGGCGCAGCTGGAGTGAACGGGCGCGGATTTTCTCCACCGAGCCCTTCACATCGCCCAAATCGATATACTCGCCCTGGCGAAAGGCGTCATCGATCAGGAAAAAGGCGCCGGAGACAATGTCACGGACTAGGGTTTGTGAGCCGAAACCGATCGCCAAGCCCACAACCCCAGCGCCCGCTAAGATCGGGCCGATATCAAGGCCAAGGCTGGATAAAATAATCATGAGACTGATGGTGGCGATCAAGACTTGGCCCGTACGCTTGATTAACGGGAGCAGCGTACCCAGCCGGGACATACCAGCCCCGCCGATTTCCATCTCGCCGATATCGCCATGTTGGGCTTCGAATTCAGCTTGTTCGCGGGCAATGCGTTTATCCAGGTGAAGCCGCAAACTTTCCCAGGCGGCATAGGCGATAAGCGCCACAAAGCCGATTTGTAGGATGGCACGGGTAATGGTGACCCCTAATCCCACCGGCCCGTAAAGGCCAAATAAATCAAACCGCCACACCAGGATGAGGGCTAAAATAACGCTTACCCCAAGGCTTAACCGCATCACCCGCAAAATGGCGCCGTGCAAGGCGTTTCCGGCGGCGTGGTACTGGCGGGCGCCCGCCGCCAGGGCGGCGTCAAATGGCGGCCAATAGGTCAGCGCGCCGAGGGTGAATAAACCAGCCCCGAATAAGGCTTGTCCCCCCAATAGACCGGTGATGACCAGACCGGCAAACAAACCAACCGCAAGGGCCATGAGCGCCCATGGATATAGTGGGGCAAGGCGGGTTCTAGCGCCGTTCTCGCTCCCCGCTGTTATGGCCCGCACCAGGCCATAGCGGTTGATCAAAAAGGACATCACAAGCGCGGCGGTCAGCACGGTGCCGACCAGCATCAAGAACAGGTAATGGGCATCACCGACCACGCCTAGAACCGCAAAAAGCGAGCAGGTAAAGAAACCAAACGCACCCAGAAACGTGGCGATCAGCTGGGTCGAAAAAAGCGCGCGGGCAGATCGGTCATCCATATGGGGGATCCGATAGGCTGGTTGCTCCAAACACAGATAGGCCCGCAAAAACACGGTGACCGTGAGCATGATGATGGTGGCCGACAGGTAGAAGGCAAACGCCAACCGGTCGCGCGGTTCATCCGTGCCCAGGATCAAAAAGACCAAGCCCGCGCTGATGGCAAAAGCAGCGACCCGCATGCCATCGCTGGCCAAGGCGGCTCCCAGATAGCGGCATTTCTGTTGTAGATCGATTGGGGTATTGGCCGCCGCAACGGGACCAAATAGCCGGGACTGCAACGGCTTTAAGGCTCGAAAACAAAGGCCGCCTACAATTAGCGCGCTGATAAACAAAATCAAAAAGGGCCCAAGACCCGCGCTGTCTCGGTTCTCCATTAGGGCGATGACGGCCAGGTCTACAGCCTGGGGAAGTTCCCGATAGCTGCCTAAAACTGCACCTAGCCGTTCTTGTAGCTGGGCAAACCCTTCTTGCAGTGCATAGGCGATGTCGGCGGGGTTGAAGCCCCGGCGGGCTGTATCACTCGCCTCAATATTATCGAGTACCACGGCCCGTAGGTCACTGTCTGATAATCTGGCTAGGGCTTCTGCACTGGTGGGCTCAGAGGGGGATGATTCTGCCATGGTCACCGTTTTTGTTACACGGGTGTAAGCCCAACCGCTTGTTGTTATTTTCGCGCCATGGGGCTGGCTGCTTGGGTTAGCGCAGGGCTTGTTTGATAGTTTTTAAGACAGCGGGGCCTTGATAGGTGAGGGCGGTGTATAATTGGATCACATTAGCACCGGCATCGAACAAGCGTTGGGCACTGGCACCATCTGGGATTTTTGGCGGGGACCGAGACGACGAGGCCTTTCTTGCTCAATACTTCATCCCTGTCAAGAAAGACGACCGCTTGCTCGTCACTTACGTACTGCTCAAATTAGGCATGCTCGACGGTCGAGGCATTCTC
>JBCCBF010000182.1:0-5847 GCA_039814445.1 Pseudomonadota bacterium | reverse complement strand
GCCGCGCCGCTTGGGTCACATAAAGGCTGGTATTCTGTAATGATGCGGCGGCATCCCGGTCGGTGATGCCGTCAATCATCGAGACCCAATGGCCTTTTTGCTGGTGGCCCAAGGCAATGTCATAGGCCACCCCCTGGGCATCGGTAATCGGGCCAAAGTCGTGGAGGCTCGCGGGATCATCCAGAAACAGTTTGAGGCGCGCTGCCCCTTTCAGGCCGTGCACCCCAACTATTTTAGCGATCCGCAACCGGCCATCGTCAAGGCGGTCTGGGTCGTCATGTAAAGGCATGGCAGACAGCCCCGTGGCTGTTAGCTAGCTTTCTCTTCTTCCGCAGCGTCCTCAGCGGGAGCCTCTTCCGTGGCGTCTTCTGCGGCCGCTTCTTCGGCGGGGGCTTCTTCGGCGGGGGCTTCTTCAGCCGGTGCTTCCTCAGCAGGTGCCTCAGCGGCGGCTTTAGCTTCAGCGGCTTCGGCCTCGGCCGCTTCCTTGGCGGCGGCTTCTTTCTCAGCCTTTTCTTTCATCCGCTCTTGGGCTTTTGCCTTAGGCGCAGACTTCTTCGGCTGCTCACGGATTTCAGGAGCATCGGTCAGGCCGAGTTTGGCCATCAGCTTAGCAACCCGCTCGGTCGGCTTGGCGCCATTGCCCATCCAGTATTGCGCGCGATCTTGCTTGAGCACGAGCTTCTCTGGGTGATCATCGTTGAGGAGGGGGTTGAACGTGCCAATCTTCTCGATGAACTTACCGTCCCGTGGGGCCCGGATATCGGCCACAACGATTGAGTAGAATGGGCGTTTTTTGGCGCCACCGCGCGCTAGACGAATTTTAACGGCCATGATTTTCCGTCGATCCTTACCATTGGTAGAATAGGTGAATGTCGTGTTTTCAGCTCGCCTGGCGTCGCCGATGAATCGGGCATGGCCTTTCAGCCAAAAACGCGGCAAGCGATAACTGGGCGCGGTTTTAACCACGCCACGCCCAGGAAAGCAAGTTTCCGGTGCATTATTGCCGCAAGGCTGTTTTGCAAGGCAATCCTTAGCCACCCCAGCCGATCACCGATATCGACATGCAATCACTGCATAGCTGGTTGCATGAGACGCGCTGCTGGCTTTCATCAAGCAAGCGTAATCAATGGGTCATGCACAATGCGAAAGCGTCGCTGTTCCAGTCTGGCTGGGGATGCGGCCTACCGTTGGGGAACAAAAGCATGAGCGCCGCACGATCACAACGCCGGGACCGCCGGTCACGCAACCAGACCCGGGACACCGCGCCGTTTAACGCCGATGCCTTACGGGGTGTCGATACCGTCATCATCGATATTGGCGACACGCTGGTCGCCACAGGCCGGGCTTATACCAAAGCCACGCGCACCTTTTATGATGGTTTGCGCAAAGAAACCCGCCTGTCCATGGACGAGGTCGCCGACGGCCTTCGTCATCTGCGTAATCAAGAATTTCTGGCTCTCCCCTATGGCCTAAACCAGCATCCCGGTTTGCGGGAGAAATTCCCCACCGGTGATCTGGTTGAACAATTCGCCCCCTTGCGCCAACGCACCTTCCAGGAATTCATGGACCGGTCACAAGCCGACCGCGATACGGTTGATTTCCTCAAGCGCCTGAAAAAACAGGGCACCAAAGTCATCTTCATGACCAGCCTGCCGGAATCAGCCGCGCGGTTTGTCATCCAAGGGGCTGGTTTGAGCGGTCTTGCCGACAAAACCTATGCCGCGATGGATATTGAACAGGACCCAGCCCTGGCCGATGGCCAGGCAGCCAACAGCACGCCGCTAAACGACAGCCTGGGCGGTGGCACCGATGAGCCCATCGTGATCTTGGATCCTGAATTGGATGTGAAACAGCAATTGGCGGCCGTTATGGATGCCGAAGGCGCCCAACCCGCCAGCACCCTGCGCATTGCCGATAATCGCCGCAAAGACATCGCACCGGCCAATGAGCTGGGCTTGCGCACCGCGCTGATGACCGGTCACCGTGACCGCACCGATGATAAATTCCTGCGCGCCATGCGCGAGCTGCGCCAGGGTACCGGTGAGGTACAGCCCCCTTACGTGCTGCCGCACCCACCCCGTTATCAGGCAAGCCGGGACCATGAGGCGGCCGATTACGTGATCCACACCTCAAAGCAAATGCACGGGGCGGCCTATCACCTGGAAACAGGCAAGGCACACCCGGCTGCGACCACAGCCAAAACGACAGAAGTTACCGCCACGCCTCCACGCACCGGGCTGACTGGCTAAGCAAGGGTCACACTGACCGGCCGAGCATTCGCCGCACAGGTCTCATGTGCCCTGCAAAGGCCCAACGAGGCGGCCCATGTCCTTTGGGCGAGGCGCTACACGGCTACAGCCCATATACATGATTAATCAGGGCGGCGATCATGATCGTCTGGGGCACTGCGATGATGGGCACGGCGAAAGCCAACACCCACCGGCCGGTGGTATCACGCAGGCTCATCACTTCCGTGTAATCCGTGGCCACACCGGTCATCAAAAAGGTAAAGCCGTTGCCGGGCGCGCCAGCGCGGTTAACAATATCGGCCGCAATGGGTGCCGAGCCTTCCGAGCAAACCTCAATGATCGTCGCCACGATCACGGTGATGAACAGCCCCAGCAAGCCGGGGCCAAACCAATCCGCAAAGACTTCGGCCGGCACAAACGCGCGTATCAGGCTGGCCAGCACCACCCCAAACAATAACCAACGCAAAACCATCTTCGACCCACGCAACCCATCGGCAAGCACCGCAACAGCCCCGCGCCCGCTGGGTTGCAGGCTTGAAAACCAGCGGCGTAAGCCCGTGGAAAGCGGTGCGTCAGGCGGGGTCACCCCCATGCGGTTCGGGTTATCGGGCAACAAGCCACGGGCAACAAGGCTGTCGACAACCAGCCCTGTGATCACGCCGATCACGGCCGACAGGACAATAAAGGCCAAGGTCCACGGCCAGCCGATCAAGGCAATCAGAATGATGGTCAGAGATATCGAATTCCAAGGGCTCGCCAATAAAAACGCAAAGGTCTGGCCAATAGTAGCGCCCCGCTCATAGAGCTTCATCCCCACCATGAGGATCCCATGGCTGCATAAATCAAACGCCACACCAGCGGCTGTCGCTTTTAAGATGCCGGTGGCCTTGCGGGTGCCGCCCAGGGCTTGCATGACGAGTTCTTTGGGCACGCGGTCCATGAGTCCCACAAACACAACGCCCAACAGCAAGCCCCACCACATGGTGTTGATTAAGTCGAAGACCCCATGGGTGAAATGGGTCATGGCGCTGTGATCCGCGACCGGTGAGGCCGGGTTGATCAAGTACCAACCGTAGGCCAGCGCGGTCACCGTAAGGCTGCCCCATAGCATCCAATCAACCCGGCGCAACCGTTGCCATGGGCTGACCTGATCCGTAGCGGCAGCCTTACCGCCACAACACCCACCACTGCGCGACGGGCTGGCAGTCGGTTGATCTGCTAGCGCGGTTTCTGTTGTTTGGTTTTGGTCAGTCTGTTGCGACATAGTTCTGAAGGTAGAGCAGAAATTGACGCCGATAAATGGCCATTTCGCCTCGCCCTTTAACAAGGCGTTGCTGGCGCTTGCGGCGTGCAGCAAACAATTGTCTGGGGCCTTATCATTTTATGCTAAGGAGCGAGGGTACCGCGATGAAGTAATCAGCCCAGAACGCGAACAGTGACAGAAGCAACGCCACGAAAACCAGAACGCCGCGTCCGCGTGCGTATTGCCATCAGCATGCTGGTTGCAAGCCTGATGATGCTGTCTCTCATGGTCTTAGGTTTCTATTTTCGCGCCAATAATCTGAACCTGGCCCGTGACTTGGAAGCGCGGGAGATCGAAGCCTTGCTTAATCGGGCCGAAGCCCAGCTTCGCCAGGTTTTTGATCACGGCCCAATCCTGTTGGAGAAATATGATCACTACGTGGCCCAGCACATGATCAGCCACGATAATCTGGATGATTTGGGGCTGTATTTAGCCAATGAACTCCGCAGTGAAGACGCCATATCCCAGATCAACTTCGCCCGGTTTAACGATGGCAGTGCCGTGGGTGTGAGCAAACAAGATCGCCAGTTACATCTGTACCAACTGGACCGCACAACCCAGCCAGGCCACACCATAACATCGCGCGTATTACGGGATGATCGGCGCATGCGCCTAAGCGCTGCCAGCGGCGAGGTGGGCGACCCGCGCACAACCCAATGGTTTAACCAAGCGGTGGCATCACACCGCACGATCTGGACGGGCCCCTATCAAGTGACAGACGCCGATCTCACTGATGCTGACAAGGCGTCTGGAGAGGTTATGGCTGGTGGGCGCACGCGACTGATTGCTAGCCGGGCAGTCTATGACCACAGCGGCAACCAAGTCCGCGGGGTCTTTGGCATTGATTACGGCATCAGCGCCATCGACCGGCTGCTCACCGACGCCATCGGCGAGGATATCGGCCAGCTTTCCGTGGTGTTTCCCGTGGCTGGTACTGGGCTGATCTTAGGCGATCTAGACGCCAGCGTTCGCGCCACCCTGGCCGCGCATTTGGAGGTAGGGAAAAGCGCCATCACGGACCGCCAGACCGGGGCTCCGGTGTCAGGTGTCACCATTGTTGAGTACGCTGATCACCATCTGGTCAGCCGCGCCATCACCTTTGGCGATAATCACCCGGCGACCATCGTCTACCTGTTTGATCCGGCACAATCCTATTTCGGTGTCGTCGAACGCGAGACCCTGGCCGTGCTGATTGGCTTTGCGATCTTTTCGGTTTTGGGTCTGTTGGCGGCCTTGTTGGTGTCCCGGTCGATTGCCCGGCCGATTGAGCTGATGGGGCTCGAGACCAACGAGATCAGCCTCGATGACCTCAGCGCCAGCAAGCCGTTTAGCCGCCATTGGCTGGTGGAGATTGATGACACCAAGCACGCCTTTAACAACATGCTCACCCGGCTCGATAAGGAGCAGCGTATTCGTGAGACCTTTGGCCGATATATCCCCGATCAATTAGCCAGCGCCCTGGAAACCGGCCTAGTGGGTCTTGAGTTCGGCGGCTCGGCGACCAACATGACGGCGATCTTTACCGATGTGGAGAGCTTCACCAGCCTCTCAGAAGACACAGCACCCGAAGTCCTGGTCACTTATTTGAACCAATATCTCGATACGGTATTCCGCGCGATCCAGGCCCATGACGGGCTCGTGATTGATATTATCGGTGACGGCATCTTCGCCGTTTTTGGCGCACCCCATCCGCAAGACAACCATCGGGATCTGGCACTAGCCGCAGCGCGTGCCGTCGCCGAAGCCAGTGAGCGGTTTAAGGCACAGCTCAATGATCAGGGTATCGCCTGGGGTCGCACTCGTATTGGAGTGCACACGGGCTCGGTCATCGTCGGCAATATGGGCGGGCCGGGACAGCAGAAATACACGGCTATCGGCGATGTGATCAACGCCACCTCACGGATCGAGGGGATGAATAAAATCTTGGGCACGGGCCTGTTGGCATCGGGCGCCACCATAACCCAGGCTGCCAACGCCGATGCGTGGCGGCTCGTGGGTCATTTCGTGGTGAAAGGTAAAACCGCCGCCCTGGATATTTATCAATATGTGGGCGAGGACTACGATCAAACCCAGGCCCAGGCCTTTACCGCCTGCCTCACCAGCGCCAAACAGGATCCGGGCAAAGCATTGGCCGCTATTGAGGATTACACCCAACAATACGGCCCCGACCCAGTGCTCGATTTCTACCGCCAGCGATTACAGGCAGGGGACGCCTGTGACACCATCGTACTGACCTCAAAATAAGCGAGAGCAGGGCCATGCGCGAGACGATCACCGACAGACAGAGCACGCTAT
>JBCCBF010000287.1:0-3787 GCA_039814445.1 Pseudomonadota bacterium | reverse complement strand
GACGCCAACACATGGCTATCCCCAAGCTTGCCCAACACCAGGGGCCGAACGCCCATGGGGTCGCGGGCCGCAATAAGCATCTCATCATTCATGGCGACGATGGAATACGCGCCTTCGATCTGACGGATGGTTTCGATAAATCGATCCAATACATTAACCCCTTGGGCCAAGGCCATCAGATGGATGATCACTTCGGTATCGGTGGTCGCTTGAAAGATCGATCCCCGGCGCACGAGTTGCTGACGGATCGTGAGCGCGTTGGTGAGATTGCCGTTTTGGCCGACGGCAAAACCACCGAATTCAAGCTCTGCTAATAGGGGTTGGACATTGTTTTGTTGGGATGAGCCGCCCGTGGTGGCATAGCGGTTATGGCCAATCGCCATCCGGCCTTTTAGCTTGTTAATCACCTCGGCTTTTGAGAAATGCTCGCCCACATGGCCCAAGGCGCGGTGGGAGTAAAATTCGGTCCCATCACAAGAAACGATGCCGGTGCCCTCTTGCCCGCGATGCTGTAAGGCATGTAACCCAAGCGCCGTTAAGGCGGCGGCATCTTCATGACCGAAGATACCAAACACACCGCATTCTTCACGCAGCTTATCATCATCAAAGGGGTTAGTGCCGCGCGTATCATCAAGGGCGTTCATCGCATCAGACGACATAGAAGTTCCTAACCGCTTGTTGTCACACCGCTGTCAAACTTACCCGCCAGGCACCGCGATGATGTCTGCGCCCATGGCCAGGCGCTATCCTGTTGTTTCAGATGGCAGTTTGCCAGAGTTTTCCCCCAGATTAAACCATCAAGTGAGGCCGGCAATCCGACCTACCGTGTGGCGTCTAATAGCCGATCAATGGCTTCACGCTCAATCCGCTCATAGCCATCGCGCAGCAGGTTTGCGCCGTCGTCGTTGCTCGCACCGTTGCCGTCACTGTCCGGGCTGTCCTCTTGGGGCTCCTCAGCGTCTGGCGTAGCGTTTTCATCAATCGTTTTGACTTCATCCAGATCGGGGCGCGGGCCGGCGCTTTCCTTGGCGGGCGCTAGGGCCTCATCAAGCCCAATGGCGGCAATGGTATCCTCAGGCAAAAGCTGGATCATGGTGTTGGCCCCTAGGATGATCAGATTACCAGACCGGGCTTCGTCCATCATGCTGGCAACCGATTGGGGGTTCGACACCAAAATCAGCACAATATAGGTCAAGCACACAATCAACATGCCGCGGACCAAGCCAAAGGCGAAGCCCAAGGATCGGTCGAGGGTGCTGAGGCTCGACTTTTTGATCGCTTTGATAATCTGGCCGGAGATCAGGGACATGATGCCGGCCACCACAATAAAAATCACGGTGCCGGTTACCGCTTTGGAAATCCAGCCTGCGGGGATTACCTGCTCCACATGGGGTAAGGCATAGGGCATGGCCATGGCCGCCACAAACAGGGCCGTGAGCACGTTGACCACTTGAAAGAATTCTTTGGTGAACCCGCGGAACAGGGCCAGCAGGGCGGATAACAGCATGACCCCAACCGCGGCCCCATCCACCCAATGGATGGCGGGCAGGCTGCTGGTGGCGATCACCGCGTTGGCGGCTTCATTTTCCATAAGGCCGGTATCCTTTAAGCGACAGGTTCCTGGCGGCGTTGTGTCGAAGCGGGATCATAGGCGTCATCAATGGCGAGCGGCAAATCGGAGACTGTGTGAAAACTGTCAATCTCCAAGGCGCTGGTGGCTGGTTTCTTGGCCTTGCCGCGAATGGATTTTGGTACCCAGGCTTTGCCAAACCCCAGCTTTTCTGCCTCTTTGGCCCGGGCATCGGCGCGCGCCACGGACCGTATTTCACCGGTTAAGCCGATCTCACCAAACACCACCATATCGGCGGGGGCGGGCTTTTCCTTTAGCGCTGATATCCGCGCCACGGCCACCGCCATGTCGGCGGCAGGCTCGGTGATTCGCAAACCACCGGCCACGTTGAGATAGATGTCTTCGGAATGAAAAGTCAGGCCACAGCGGGTTTCCAGCACCGCCAAGATCATCGCCAGACGGTTGCTGTCCCAGCCCACCACGGCGCGCCGTGGGGTACCATAGGCGCTAGGGGCCACCAGGGCTTGGATCTCGACAAGTAGTGGGCGTGTGCCTTCGATCCCAGCAAACACACAAGTGCCGGGCACCTGGGTCTGGCGATCGGCCAGGAAGAGGGCGGAGGGGTTGGCCACGGGTTCAAGCCCCGCTTCCACCATCTCAAAGACCCCAATCTCATCGGTGGCACCAAAGCGGTTCTTTACCGTGCGTAAGATCCGGAAGGGATGGCCCCGTTCGCCTTCGAAATACAGCACCGTATCAACCATGTGCTCCAACACCCGTGGGCCAGCAAGCGTACCTTCCTTGGTCACATGGCCGATGATGATGATGGCGATATCGCGTTGTTTGGCGACCCGGATCATCTCCTGGGCCGAGGCACGCACTTGGCCCACACTGCCTGGCGCGCTGTCTAGGCTGTCGACAAACATGGTTTGGATCGAATCAATCACCAGCACATCGGGCCGATCACCGCTGTTCATCGTGGCCACGATATCCCGGACCGAGGTGGCTGCCGCCAGGCCTACGGGCGCTTTGGCAAGCCCCAAACGACCGGCGCGCATGCGGATTTGCTCTAACCCTTCCTCGCCGGACACATAGGCGACTTTCTGGCCTTGGGCGAGGGCGCCGGCCACTTGCAGCATCAGGGTTGATTTGCCGATGCCCGGGTCACCACCGACCAGCAGGGCGCCGCCAGGCACCAGCCCGCCGCCACAGACCCGGTCGAATTCACCAATACCCGTGAGGTAGCGTTTGATGGTCGCGTCGGTGGCTTGCAGATCGCTGAAATTAATCGCCCGTCCTTTGGTGCCCCGGTCTTTTAGCCCGCCGGGATTAAGCGCCTCAGTGCTTTCCTCAACCAGGCTGTTCCACGCCCCACAGCCATCGCATTTTCCGACCCATTGGCTATGGGCGGTGCCGCACTCCTGGCAGATAAAACGGGTGCGTGCCTTGGCCATGGTTTAGTGATCCTGGACTTGCATCGTGATCGGGCCTTGGGCGCTGCCGGTGACGAATTGCTCCACATAGGGATTACCGGGCTGGTCGATTTGATCCACCGGGCCGTTCCAGATCAACTCGCCCTCGTAAAGCATGACAATGCGGTCAGCAATTTTCCGGGCGCTAGCCATGTCATGGGTGATTGATACGGCAGTTGCCCCCAGGGCCTTCACCTGTTCCACAATCAGGTCATTGATGACATCCCCCATAATGGGGTCGAGGCCGGTGGTGGGCTCATCAAAGAAAATGATATCCGGGTTGGCCGCGATGGCGCGGGCCAGGCCCACCCGTTTTTGCATCCCGCCCGAGATTTCAGCGGGGAGCAGCAGGCCTACATCCTCTTGCAGGCCCACGGCTTTCAGCTTTTCAAACGCCACGTCGCGGGCTTGGGGACGGGATAGGCGTTTGCCCTGAATTAACCCAAAGGCCACATTCTCCCAAACCGGCAGGCTGTCAAACAACGCCGCCCCCTGAAACAACATGCCAAAGCGGCCGAATTGCTCTTCCCGGTCCCGGCCACGCATATGGGTGGTATCACGGCCATCGATCATGACCTGACCGCCATCGGGCTCCATCAGGCCGAGAATGCATTTTAGCAGGACCGATTTGCCGCTGCCTGATCCGCCGATTACCACCACGGATTCACCCTGATCTACCGTCAGGTCAATGCCGCGCAACACGTGCTTGGGTCCAAATGATTTGGTGACCCCGGTGAGGCTAATT
>JBCCBF010000202.1:0-5328 GCA_039814445.1 Pseudomonadota bacterium | reverse complement strand
TGCAAACAACCCAATATCAACTACAGTCTCCGCGCGGTCCTGATAGGCATAAATGGTGTCATAGCCCAAGGTCCAGAACACCCCACCGGCATAAAGAATAAGGGTCGGCCACGATAGGGTGCCGGTCAGGGCCACCCACCCAATCAACGCCCCCCAATTAAAGGTCAGCCCCAAAAACAGCTGGGGCCAAAAGGTGATCCGTTTCATCAACGGATAGGTGATCACCAACACCAGCGACAAGACCCCCATGGTGATTGTTTGAAGGTTGAATTGGATCAGCACCAGAAAGCCAATAAAGCATTGCAGCATGGCAAAGCGTATGGCTTGGCGCAGGGTGATTTCCCCCGCCGGTAAGGGGCGCGTCCGGGTGCGTGCCACTTGGGCATCCAAATCCCGGTCGATGATGTCATTGATGGTGCAACCCGCCCCGCGCATGACAATGGCGCCTATGGCAAACAACGCGGCGTATAAGACCGGGGTTTGTACCTCGGTTAACTGGGCATGGGGCAGGGCTAAAACCAAGGACCACCAACAGGGAAACAACAACAACCAGGTGCCAATCGGCCGGTCCAATCGCGCCAGGCGTATATAGGGGCCAGCCCATGGTGGGGTGATGCGCTCAATAAAACTCGCGCGGAAGATATCCTGGGGCGGTGCTGTGTTATCGGATGGGGACTCACTCATCCGTGGGTCTTGCGGCAGCTGGTCGTCTGACTGGTTCTCAGGCTGTGAGACCTGTGCCGTTTGCCCATATTCGTCAGCTTGGTTTTTGTCTGTGGTCATGTGGGTACCCCCCAGCGCCTATTTCAGCGCAGCATCATCCGACTTTGTGCGCGACACATCATTGGTGTCTAGCAGGATAATGCCAAGCCAGCTACTGTGCTGCGGTCCAGCCAGCAATTTGCGTTGCGTCCATGTTCATGATGTCAGCTTATGGCGCGAAATAATTACTCAGGTTTAGCCACCCGGCTTTATGTTGATGCCGATCTTACAACCGGGCAAGCGGTGGTGCTACCAGCCGATAAAGCCCATTTTTTGGGACGGGTTTTGCGGTTGTCGGATGGGGCCAGCCTGGGGTTATTCAACGGGCGGGACGGGCTGTGGCAAGCCAGCATTACGGCCCTTGAGAAGCGCCAGGCGGTTTTGGCGCTTGAACAACAACTCATGGCCCAGCCAGTCACAGCCCATGGTCCCCATTTGATCATGCCGCCGATCAAAAAAGCCCGGGCGGATTGGTTGGTGGAAAAGGCGACAGAGTTGGGCGTGGCCGCGATCACCCCCGTGGTGACAGAGCACACAGCGGTGCGCGATGTGAAACGTGAGCGGTGGCGTAAAATCACCATAGAAGCGGCAGAACAATGCGAGCGTCTGACCCTCCCAACCTTGGTTGACCCGCAACCATTGGGCCAGTGTCTTGAGCAATGGCCCGTTGACCAGCCCTTATTCGTGGCCACCGAACGATTATCAGCGCCCCTGTTAACTCAGGCTGTGACCCAAACCGCGGCTCACGCTATCCTGGTGGGACCCGAGGGGGGCTTTTCATCCGCGGAACTTGACCAATTTGGTAAATTACCATTTGTTCATATGATATCCCTGGGCCCACAGGTTTTGCGGGCCGAAACCGCGGCCTTGGCCGCCCTTGCCATTCTTAATGCCAGCGCCGGTGCGCCTGGTGATGCCAGCCCTAATTCGTGAGAATACTGCCATGTCCGGTCCCACGCGCCCTGACCGCCTGCCTATCACCAGTCATGATCAATTGGTGGAAGAACTGAGCGCTGGCTGTAAGCCAGAAGAGAAGTTTCGCATTGGCACCGAGCACGAAAAATTCGTGTTCTGTGGCGATAGTCTTAAGCCCGCGGCCTATGACGGCGACAAGGGCATTCGTGCCGTCTTAACTGCGTTGAAAGAAGTGAGCGGCTGGGAGCCGGTCATGGAGGGCGATAATATTATTGGGCTTACCCAGAAGGGGGCCTCTGTATCCCTTGAACCCGGTGGCCAGCTTGAACTTTCGGGTGCGCCTTTGGCAACGATCCACCAAACATGCAGCGAGCTTAAGGAACATTTGCGCCTGGCCAAGGGCGTCGGCGATGATTTGGGCATTGGTATGCTGGGCATGGGGTTCTCCCCCCATTGGACCCGTGATGACACCAATTGGATGCCCAAGGGCCGCTACAAGATCATGCGTGATTACATGCCCAAGCGCGGCAATCTAGGGATCGATATGATGTCGCGTACCTGCACCGTGCAGGTGAATTTGGATTTCAGCTCTGAGGCCGATATGGCCAAGAAAATGCGAGTGTCCCTGGCATTACAACCCCTGGCCACGGCCTTGTTTGCGAACTCACCCTTCAAGGAAGGCACGGCGAACGGTTTTGAGAGCTACCGGGCGCATATATGGTCTGATACCGACCCCGATCGCACGGGCGACCTGCCTTTTGTGTTTGATGACGGCTTTGGTTTTGAGCGCTATGTGGATTATGTGCTCGATGTGCCGATGTATTTCATTTACCGGAATGGCGAATATTTGGACGCCTCGGGACTGTCGTTCCGTGACTTCATGGCGGGCGAATTACCCATTTTGCCAGGTGAAGTGCCGACGATCTCTGATTGGCGGGATCACCTGACGACGATTTTCCCCGATGTTCGGTTAAAACAATATATCGAGATGCGTGGTGCCGATGGTGGTGCCTGGGATAATTTATGTGCCTTGCCGGCCTTTTGGGTCGGGTTGTTATATGATGGTGACGTTTTGGATCAGGTCGATCGCTTAGTCTGTGATTGGACCACTGAGGAGCGCGTAACCGCCCGCAACCACGCCCCTAAACATGGTCTGAACACGCCCTTCCGTGACGGTACGTTCCAAGATCTGGCACGGGAACTGTTACCCCTTGCCCAGGAAGGCTTAAAGCGCCGTGCTGCCTTGGATTGGGTTGGCGGGGATGAAACAGGGTTTCTTACCCCGTTGTTTGAGATCGTTGAGACCGGCGTCACGGCGTCGGCGGAAAAGCGCCTTAAGTTTGAACAGGATTGGGATGGTGACGTGACCCCAGTGTACCGGGAGTACGCATATTGACCGACCCACAAGAACCTAAATCCACGGAGACTCAGGAAACCCAGGCGCCTCAGGACACCCAGGCCCCTAAGGCCGGGTTTTCTATTGATCAAGTAGACTGGCCCGTGGTGCGCCAAAAGGCCAGCGCCATTACGGCCACCGCGTTGTGTTTGGTCACCTTTATGTTTGTGGCCGGGGCCTCGGTTGGCACGGCCCGCACTGATGGGGCGCTTAATGTTTTGGTGAACGCGCTGATGGCGGCCTTGCCTTGGGCCGCCCTGATCGGTGTTGTGAGCGTGGTGATTCTAATGCGTCGCCACCGGCGGTCTTAGGCCATCGAAATAAACGCCCCAGGCCCTATCGACCACGACACTAGCCAGCCAGCTAGTCCGTCAGGCCGTGAAGCTGCGTTCATCCAATAAATTAAGCACTGCTTGCTCAAACCGCGCCAGTGAGATCGGTTTTTGCACATAGGCCTCCACATTGAGCCGGTTCAGCTCCGCCGCCACTTCTTCGATCGAATAGATCGTGCACAGCAAAAAGGGCGTGTCTTGGTTCGGCCCTTCTTGGCTGCGGATCCGTTGAATAAGCTCAATACCCGATAAGCTGTCCATGGACTGATCCACCACAATCGCATCAAACTTTGCTTGCGATACTTTCTCGATCGCCGTCTCAATGGTTAAGGCTTGGTCGGTAATCCAATCTAGAATATGGCCGTATTCGCCATAAAGCCGGCAGGTGGCCGGGTCGTCATCAATGCAAAGAAGATTGATCGCTTCTTTTGCTGAGTGATCATGAAATAATCCCATGGCTTTGCTCCTCATAAAAGCATGAGCCGGATCGCTGGCATGGTTTCTCCTGCCAGCGATGGGGTGGCCGCGTTGATCGGCCAACACCAATTCCGACGCCATTGCGTTGTGCAATGCATCATCACTGTATTGACGTATACGTAAAGTGTCAGTGTTAGATAGCGTTTTAACTATATAGTCTTAATATTAACAAATAGTTACCCTGTGGTCAGAATTGATTAGGCATCTCAGCTTCTAACGCTGCGAGGTATTTTGATACCACATGCGGCATATTCAAAACCGCTTTAATACTGCCAAATGGGTATTCTTGATTAAGCTCTGATTGGGCTAGCATCTGCTGATATCGTTCAATAGCCACCATGTCTTCGAGCCGGATGGCAGCCGCCAAGGCTAGGGGTATACCCCGCTCGTCACCGCTGATGATCATCAGATCAGCCTGACTTAACGCCGCCCGATAATCGCCCTGGCGAAAAGCATCCATGGATAGGGGGATGCGAAACCAGCCCGGTGGGTTGGGGCTGATGGTCAAGCCCATACGCACATCCGCCACACCGTTCTCCCAATCCCCGCGCAGGATCCGGTTCCAGCCCAATAATACCCGTACATCCGGGTTGGACGGATTAAGCGTGGCCGCCCGTGCATAGCTTTGCAAGGCGGTATCCAGGTCGCCGCGCGCCATGAGGATGGACGCCAAATACTCATGGCTTGTTGATTCATCAGGGCTTAGTTGTATCGCCCGATTGGCCGCTATCAGGGCATTGTCTAGGGCTTCTATATCCGTGAGGTCGGTTTGCTTCGTCCAATCCAAAAATGTGAGGAAGGCATGGGCCGCCCAGATGCTACCATCTTGGGTACCATTCTCGGTCAGCTCTCGAAGACAGGTATGCACGGCCTCCCGGTCGGCGTTGTTTTTATAGCTGTCATAGGCTCGCCACCGCAGGATGCATTCAAAGGATGAAATCTGGGTTGGCTCCGGGGCGCGTTGTCTATGTAGATCCACTTCGCGCAAGGCTTGGGCTTGTAAGATACCGCTGGTGGCCCCCAGGTTCGCCACGATGGATTGCACGCTCTCAAGCATTTCTCGATGGGTTTCACCCGATTGGGTGTCCACCTCGCGGACAGTGCTCCAAAGAATATTGCTATCCCGCTCATCCACCAAAAGCAGTGTTAAACGAACCGTGCCGCCCAAATCGATGACCGTGCCACGCAAACTAAAATCCGCTGGACGCTGGCCTTCCGGTAAGGGGCCTTTGGCAACCACGCCACCAAAGCGAACTCGCAAAATGGGGTAGTGTGACAAATCTGAGATCAGCTGCGCTTGCAGCCCTTCTGCCAGGTAGGCGATCTGTTGATCTTGGATCAGATTGTTAAACGGCTCTACCTGGATAATAGGGCTGGTCGCCGTATCCACTGGTGGGATGGCAGTATGCTCATGGTCGTGATGGTGATGATGCAAAAAGAAATCCG
>JBCCBF010000419.1:0-1867 GCA_039814445.1 Pseudomonadota bacterium | reverse complement strand
GCGCCTGCTGTGTTTCCTGAGCGCAGAAAAGCCAGGATGACAGCAAATTCGGTGGCATCCTGGCTTTTAAAAACATTTAAAAATAGAATATTTATAAAGGGTTATCAGTCAGTTCTCATGCCTGATGGAAAGTCAGCCAAGACCGAATCTATTGTCGATGTCGCCTCGGAAGCCACGGTGACAGATGATCAAAAGCCGGTGATCGATGATGAACGATCCCGACGCAGCCTGGTGCTGATACGTCGGCTCTATGATTTGTATATGAAGCCTTATACCCGGACGATTGGTCTGGCGTGCTGCTTTATGGTGGTGGCCGCGATCATGACGGGGGCTATGGCAAAGCTGATGGAACCCATCGTCGATGATGTCTTCTCAGCCGGTAATCGCGCCATGTTATTCCCGGTGGCAGGCGCGGTGATGGCGGCGTTTATTACCCGCGGCGTCTCAACCTATTTGCACAATGTCTTGATGAACCGGGTTGGCCAGGGGGTCGTGGCCGATATTCAGCGTCAGCTCTCTAGCCATTTGATCCGAGCTGATCTGGCGTATTTGCAGTCCCGCAGCTCAGGCCAGCTCATTTCCAACATGATCTCTGACGTGAACGTTATGCGCACAGCCATGGCAGAATGCTTGCTGGGTTTTGTGCGCAGTACCCTGACGCTGTTTATCTTAATCGGCGTCATGTTCTTTCAGGATTGGCACTTGGCATCGGTCTGCTTTGTGGTGATGCCGCTGGCCGCCATTATGGTGGCTCGGATCGGCAAACGGCTACGCAAGGTCTCGATCAAAACCCAAAGCGAATTGGGTGAGTTTTCCGCCCAGCTCAATCAAACATTCCAAGCCATTCGCCAGGTGAAAGCCTATGGTATGGAAAATCATGAAGAAGCACGGCTCGGCACCGTGATCCAAAAGCTTTATGATTTGGCCCATCGGGGCTTCCGGGTGGCTGCCTTCGCCACGCCCATCAGCGAATTATTGAGCGGGTTTGCCATCGTGACGGTCATTATTTATGGCGGTTTTCGGGTGATTGAAGGCGATAGCACGGCCGGGGAGGTCTTCTCCTTCATCACGGCGTTTTTGCTGGCCTACGAACCCATGAAAAAGCTGGCCAAGCTGAATGGCACCTTACAAATGGGGTTGGGGGCGGCGGAGCGGGTGCTGCAGGTGTTGAGTATTCAGCCCGCCGTGGTGGATCGTGAGAGCGTGACGGCGTTGAGCGTAGAACGCCCCAGCATTCATTTCGAAGGCGTGCATTTTGATTATACCCCGGAGAAACCAGCCTTGCAGGGGGTCGATCTGGCCGTGGCCGCGGGGCAGCGAGTGGCTCTGGTGGGGCCATCGGGTGCGGGCAAATCAACGATTTTGAACCTGATCCCGCGCTTTTATGACGTGACCCAGGGGCGGGTGCTCATCGATGGTGTTGATATCCGCGATGTGAGCCTTGAAAGCCTCCGGCGGAATATCGCCCTGGTCAGCCAAGAAATTTCCATTTTTGATGAGAGCATTCGTGCCAATATTGCCTATGGCCGGGCTGATGCCAGCGAGGATGAGATCACCGCGGCGGCCAAGGAAGCGGCGGCTCATGACTTTATTATGGGCTTGCCCCAAGGCTATGACACCCGGGTGGGGGAACATGGCATGACCCTGTCGGGGGGGCAGCGCCAACGCTTGGCCATTGCGCGCGCCATGTTGCGCAACGCGCCAATCTTGTTGTTGGATGAAGCAACCTCGGCCCTTGATGCGGAATCTGAGCGGTTGGTACAGGCGGCCCTGGACCGATTACAGCAAGGCCGAACCACCCTGGTGATCGCCCATCGCTTAAGCACCATCATCGACTCGGATGTCATCTATGTGATCGATCAAGGGC
>JBCCBF010000265.1:0-4111 GCA_039814445.1 Pseudomonadota bacterium | reverse complement strand
GGCAGCACCACATCGGCTTCATGCTGCAAATAGCCGGCATCAGGAGCCACATTGCCCGCGTCATCCCGGGGCAGCGGGGTGGTGTATCCATGCCCTTGGCGCGAATATATGAAAGCACCACAACCGGTGAGGTTGCACAGGCGGTCGGGAAAATCACGCCATAGGCCGGTTGATCCCAGGGCTTCATGTAAAAACACAATGGTTGGTGCCCAGCGTTCGGTGCTGGCAATGCGCCGGTATTCCAGATCGATATCACCCAGGCTGAGGCGCTCAAGATCGGTGGGCACTGGCCTTGTATCAACAGGTGGCTGGGGGACGGGTTCGGGGCTGCTGGTCATGAGGCCATGATGGCTTGTGCTTCCTGCGCCGTCCACAAATTAGCAGCACCGCGTACGCCGCTACTGTCCCCGTGCTTGGCCGCACGAATTGGCGTGTCGATCACATCGCTGAAGCAATACTTGTTCAACAGCGGCGGCAGATCATCATAGATCTGCGCGACATTAGACATGCCACCACCCAGAACAATAACATCGGGGTCAATGATGTTCATCACCACGGCCAGCGAGCGGGCCAGGCGGTCGCAATAGCGATCTAGGCAATCAATGGCGCGTTGTTCGCCATCGGCGGCCCGCTGCACGATGATGTGGCCATCCACATCATCGCCACCATTGTTGCGATAATCCCGGGCAAAGCCAGTGCCGGAAATCCATGTTTCAATGCAGCCATATTTACCGCAATAGCATTTCGGGCCAGGCAGTTCATGAGGCTCTGGCCAGGGCAGTGGATTGTGCCCAAACTCACCGGCGATCGCGTGGCGTCCGGTCAGCGCCTTACCGTTGATGGCCACTCCAGCTCCGCAACCCGTGCCAATAATCACGGCAAACACCATGCTGGCCCCCGCCGCGGCACCGTCTGTCGCCTCGGACACAGCCAGACAATTGGCATCATTTTGCGCGCGCAAGGGTCGGTTGAGCGCGGCGTGCAAATCTTTGTCAAAGGGTTTGCCAATAAGCCAAGTGGAATTGGCGTTTTTCATCAACCCAGTGGCTGGTGAAATAGCCCCGGGCATGCCAAGGCCTACGGTCACGGCCGGGCCAGTTTTGCTTTCAACGCTGGTTACCAAATCACAAATGGATTTGATGGTGTCGTTATAATCATCGCGTGGGGATGGAATGCGCTCGCGCAAGAGTTCTTCACCATGGGCATCAAGCGCCACGGCTTCGGTTTTTGTTCCACCCAGATCAATGCCAATTCGAATCATGGTCTGATTATTCTTGTGTTCGCCGCATGGCCGCTCAAACAAGCGCACGGCTTAGGATCGGTTCGCTAACACCTCAATAAAGGCGTTGTGTTGGCCGCTAGGCCGGGCGACATCATTCACTCAACCAGTTGGCGTGCCGTCTTATTAAGGGTTGGTGGGTGATCAGGCAAGCCGTCGTGGCGTTATACAGTGGAGAAGCCCAAAAGAATGGCTCTTGCCTTATATAATACAAATATCAGTTGCCAATCTTGGCTGCTTTACGGCAGGTTCTGGCACCAGGGTAAGGCCGCGCCTTAAACTGCCACTTCATAAAAGCAGTCGCGCGTTGAATGTTAAGCATACTGAACCGCCAGCAATCGAGGCTTGGAATGATCTCTGCTTTATGGAAGCGACGCCCCACAACGTCACATCAGCCCCATCAATCATCACGCGGTGTTTTGGCCCAGGCCACGAGCTTATGCGTCACTACAATTGCGGTGATTGGTTTTAGTGGCCAAGCACTGGCTGCGTGTTACACGCCAAAAGAGGCAAATGCCGAACAAGCCATCCGGGCTCATTCTGAAATGATGGTGGTGGGCTTGACCTGCGCCACCTATTTCAACGAGCCGACGCTGTTCAATCGCTACGCGACTTTTACCAACACACACCGACAAGCCATCCAAGGCTACGAAGAGACCATGATCAGCTATTTCCGCAAAACCGCGGAAGGCAACCCGAAACGGCGGTTTGATCATTGGCGTACGTCGATCGCTAATGCCGTCTCAACCCGAGCGGCTTTGAGCTCCGGTCCAGTCTACTGCCAGAAAAAAGCCGGTATGCTGGACGCCATGGCCCAGGCCAATGATTTTAACGCAAACGGGTTGTCCGTGATTCTGGCGTCAGCACCCGAAGCGGTCGTGGTGAGTCGCCCGATGTGTGTGCAAGACGCGATTGCCTCATCTGGTTCTGAATAAGCCAGGTATGAATAACACAGGCGAATCAGTCAGCGTTTTTTAAAGATTTTTATAATTTGAAGTTTTTAAAAACGGTAATTTTCGAAAAAGACTCGGCCAAAAGCCGAGTCTTTTTACGTTGTACCCAGCAATCCACGACATTCTTTAGAGAAGGCTGGCGTTGAGCCTTCCTTTTAGGCACGTCTTGATCAGTCAATTGTAAACGAACTGGGATTCTATATCCTTGTTTGTGGCCAAAATACCAAACTGCTTGATCCCCATAGAACGGCTTAGCCGCACTGGATGATGACATGACCGAAACAATTAACCCCCAAGTCCGTGATGAAACTGTGTCTGGGGCGCACCCCAGAATGCGTGGGGGTGTGTCTTATTTGGGATCAGCCAGCACCCCGGCTGTGATTGAGGTCAAGCGCCCCCTGGTGCCTCGTTTGGTGGGGTGGGGAGCCATGGCCATCACCGCCATCTGGGTCGCTATGATCATCTACACGGTGAGCGCTCAAGGCATGGCCGACGGCACCAGCATCATGGGGCTGGCTAATCAAGCCGGTGCCATGCTCGCCCCGCTAGCGGTTGTTTGGTTGGTCGCACTGTTCGTGCAGCGTAACGCTGATCAACGGGCCGTCACGGACGCCCTGCGTAAAACATCCGCCCAAGTGACCATGCCGATTGATAAGGCTGAAGCCCGGCTGCAAGCGATTACCGAGGCCATGGATCGCCAGGTGAAAATGTTAGGCGATGCCACCAATCTTGCCATCGGTCGCATTGATCAGGCGCGGCAATCATTGCGCCATGAAACCGAAGCGCTCACCGCCGTGTCAGCCCGTAGTGCCGGTGAAATCGATCGGGTAGGCTCATTCTTGCGGGAACAAACCGTTGGCGTGGATAAGGCGATCGACGCCTTGCGCGAACAGGCTGGTAAAACCGAGAACCAAGCGGGCGAAATCTTCACCGCCCTGGAAAGCCGCACCGCGGGGCTGGAAAGCCGGGTGGGCGATATGGCTGAAAACTTGGCTAGTTCCGCCGAACGTTTTGGCATGCGGGTTGAAGAGGTGCGCGACAGCTCGGCCGCTCGTTTTGACCATATGAGTGAAGTATCCCAAAGCATCATCGATGGCTTAAGCCAGGCTGAAAGTGCCCTGGGTAGCCGTCTTGAGGATTACCGCAATCTGTCTGAAAACGCCGGCACACTGGCTGAGACACTGGCCACACCGCTGGCGCAAAATGCCGATCTGTTGCGTGTTGCTGCGATTAAATCCGCCAAAGCGATGCGCGCGGCCACCGAGCTAATGGGCCGTCAATTGACGAGCTATGAGGAGGCGCAAAGCAAAGCCACCGAGACCACAAAAGAATTCGCCCGGCGCGTTGAGGGTCAAGCTGACCGCGTGCTCGAAGTCATTGAGGTGGCAAAAGCCAGCAGCGCTGAGATTGATAATGTGGCCAATGACCGTGTCAGTGCGATCCAGCAATTCAGCCAAAATCTGGCCGATAAGGTGGCTCGGATCCGTGAGGATGTGGATGCGGCCGGCACCAGCCTGCGTGAGGCCGCAACCCAATCCCTCACCGAAGTGGGTGAAACCGTGGCTGAGAAATTTGTCGCCATGCGGGCTGAGGTGAACGGCACGACCGATAACCTGACCCGGGCGGCAGAAACTGCGAAAGCCCTGACCGATAACCTGAATGTGGCGACCACGACCCTTGATAACGCCATCGCCGGTACTGATGAGAAGGTGGTAAGCCTGATGGCGCTTGATCGTCAGCTCAATGAGCGCGTGGACGATTTGCGGGCATTGGATGAAATGCTGGTCGAACAGATTGAAAATATCACCAGCACAGGCAAATCGACCCAAAGCACGACCAACGAAATCAATAACCGGATCAACGAATCCATGGATTCTGT
>JBCCBF010000080.1:0-9555 GCA_039814445.1 Pseudomonadota bacterium | reverse complement strand
GGGCAAGGCCACAACCCCCGCTCTGTTAAAAGCCATGGCGAGCCACACAGGCGGCGATACTGTGGCGGCCAATATTGGCCTGTTGCGCCATAACGCGACGGTAGCCGCCGGGCTGGCCAAGGCGCTTATCGCTTAAACCACCCGCAACACAGCCCGGGTAATGGTCGCGGCAATATCGGCGGCGTCATGGAGAAAGGTTGGGAAATCCAGATGACTGTCAGCGCCGGCCAAATCGCTTAAGGCGCGGATCACCAGATAATCAACGCCAAACCGCTCGGCAATCTGGGCCACCGCCGCCCCTTCCATCTCAATGGCTTGGGCGTTGAACTCATCGAATAAGCGCCGTCGGGTGGCCTCGCAATTCATGAACGTGTCGCCCGATAAAATCGTCCCAAAGCTAATCGCGGGCGTCCGCTCCTCCCCATCGGCGGTCACCGGCGGTAAGTCCGTGCGCGCCAAGATGCCCTCAAGTCGCTTGAGCAAATGGCGGTCGGGTTCATAGCCATGGGTCTGATCAATATGCGGCAGGGGCGGCACCCCGGGCTGATAGGTGGTGATCCGTTCATTGGCCAGCGCGCCATAATCATATTGCACGAGGCGTTGGCCAATCACGATATCGCCTACTTTGAGCGCGGGATCGATGCCCCCGGCGACGCCTGAGAAAATAAGCCCATCACAACCAAATTCACGGATTAAAATTGTGGTCACAAGGGCGGCGTTCACTTTGCCAATTCCGGCCTCCACCACCACAACCGGGCGATCCTCCAAACTGCCCACGGCAAAGTTCAAACCCGCAATGGTGCGGACTGTCCCTTGGGCTGCGAAATGAGCGCCCAGGGCGGCGTGCTCTTGGGGAATAGCCGACATGATGCCGATGCGTTGCATGGATTGGTGACCTTTTGTGTGCGCGATAGTGGCTCAGAAGAAATTGAACTCAACCGGGATCGTCAAGCCGGTGCCAGAGGGCAAATAAGATGATGACACCGCCCCGATGAAAAACAGTAAAATGATGTAAGAGATGACCTTAAGCAAAAACACCCGAATGGCCGCCGCACGGCTTAAGGGGGGGCGCGGCTTGGGCGCACCATCATAACTAAAACGACGCCACCATGGCTTTTGATCATCAGGCCCCTTGCCCTCCAGTTCTGGAAATGGCGTGTGGGGGTAATGCTCGGCCGCGGCAAAGAGCGGCACGTCCTTATATTTGAACGCGCGCACCAGGGCGAGCCCGGACAGAAAACCGCCAATATGGGCCCACCAAGCAACCCCCGTATCACCGCTGAACGCCATCACAATATCAAAAGCAATATAGAGCGCGATAAAGATCCAGCTGGGTGCAAAGATGGGGAATTTGAACGCGATCAGTACCAAGACCCTGGCTCGAGGATGCAGCATCAAATAGGCCGCCAGGATCCCGCCGATAGAACCGCTTGCCCCGACCACAATGGCTGGCGTGTCGGTGGTCATGACTTCCACCACGCCAAACATCAGACCACTGCCAATCCCCACCAACAGATAGAACAAAAGGAAGCGGCCATGGCCCATGCTGTCTTCCACATTGTCGCCGAAAACATACAGCAGCAGCATGTTCCCAAACAGGTGGAGCAAATCCCCATGAACAAATTGATAGGTTAACAGCGTGGTCGGATCATCGAGCAAGAACGACCCGCGAGGGGTATAGCCCAAGCTAAAGCCCAAAGATGGCTGTATCTCAGTAACCGCCAGCATGACCATGTTAACCAAGATGATCGTATAGACCATGTAAGGACGTTTGGTATGCCGGAGTGGGTTGCCGTCACGGAGAAACAGAAAGGGCATTAATCAGACAGTTGAAAAGTTGAGAAATCAGGCCATTAAAAAACAAAAGCCAGAAGATATGGCGGCAAAAAGCTGGCCAGCTGCCGCCTCTAGAACCATGTTAGTTTAAGCGGATCACGGCTGAAACAACACTGCCTATGCCCAAACCTATGACATCTGTCACCCCATCGCCACGATCGGGTGCAGCGCAACACCCCAAGGGACACGGTCGTGAGTACCTCCCCAGACTTAGCACACGCACCAGCGCCATCATCGAGGTCAGCATCCGCGGCGTTGCCAGATATCATCGCGGGCTGGTTTCGCCAACGTCACTGGTCGCCCCATCGCCATCAGCTTGAGGTCCTCGACGCCACCCGCAATCAACAAAACGTGCTGCTGATCGCCCCCACCGGCGCTGGTAAAACCCTGGCCGGGTTTCTGCCCAGCCTGACCGAGCTGGTCGACAGCCCTGATCTGGGCACAGAGCTTCACCGGCTGCACACTCTCTATATCTCGCCGCTCAAGGCCCTGGCCGTGGATATCCAGCGTAATCTGGAGCGCCCCATCGCCGAGATGCGGGTGCCGATCCGGGTGGAAACCCGCACCGGCGACACGCCCAATGATCGGCGGCGACGGCAGATGAAGCGCCCGCCCCATATGCTGATGACCACGCCCGAAAGCCTGGCCCTGATGCTATCCACCGCCGAGGGGCGCAAGCTGTTCCGGCATTTGAAGATGGTGGTGCTCGATGAGTTGCACGCCCTCGCCGACAACAAGCGCGGCGAGTTGCTGGCCCTAAACCTGGCCCACCTACGCACCGTCGCCCCCCAAGCCCGGGTGATCGGCCTATCCGCCACCGTGGCCTATCCCGACTTACTCACTGCCTATTTGTCAAAGACACCACAACAGACCCCGGCCAAGGACGTGGCGGTGGTGCGAGGCCGCGCCGGTGCCCAGGCCGAGCTATCGATCCTCCACGCCTCAAACCGGGTGCCCTGGGCGGGACACATGGCGCTCCATTCCATGCCAGATGTCTATGAGGCGATTAAGAAAGCCGGGATGACGATCCTCTTCGTCAACACGCGCGCCCAGGCTGAGCTGTGTTTCCAAGAGTTATGGCGCGCCAATGATGACGGCCTACCCATCGCCCTCCATCACGGCTCCCTGGATATCAACCAGCGGCGTAAAGTGGAGGCCGCCATGGCCGCGGGTAAGCTTAAAGCTGTGGTCGCGACCTCATCCCTCGATCTGGGCTTGGATTGGGGCGATGTGGATTTGGTCATGCAGATCGGTGCGCCCAAAGGCGTATCCCGGCTGCTCCAACGCATCGGCCGCGCTAACCACCGGCTGGATGAGGCGAGCCAAGCGGTCTTGGTGCCCGCGAACCGGTTTGAGTATCTGGAATGCCAAGCGGCCATGAACGGGGTCGCCGCCAATAATCTGGATGGCGAAGAACCCCGCGAGGGTGGGCTTGATATCCTCGCCCAACACATCCTAGGCCGGTCCTGTGGTGAGGCGTTTCTGCCCGATGAGCTGTACCGCGAGGTGATCACCGCCGCCCCCTATGCCAATCTCAGCCGCCAGGATTTCGAAGCCACCCTGCAATTCGTTACCAATGGCGGTTATTCCTTACGTGCTTATGAGCGTTACCACCGGCTGACCGTGGATGATGAGGGCCGGTTCAAGGTGGCCAGCCGCAAGATCGCGGCAAGCTACCGCATGAATGTGGGCACCATTGTTGAGGCCACCACCTACAAAGTGCGGATCAATCGCGGCCGGGTTTTGGGCAGTATCGAAGAATACTTCGTCCAGGGCCTGACCCCTGGCGATACCTTCATTTTCGGTGGTGAGCTGCTAGCTTTTATGGAGCTGAAGGAAAACACCGTCATGGTGACCCGCGCCAAGGGTCGAGACAAAGCGCCCAAGGTCCCCGCCTATGTGGGCGGGCGCATGCCACTTTCCACCTATCTCGCCACCCAAGTGCGGGAGTTACTCTCCAACGAACAGCATTGGCGCCAATTCCCAGAACCGGTGCAAGAATGGCTGAAATCCCAGAAAAGCCGCTCGGTCCTCCCGCCCAAGGACGGCCTGCTGGTTGAGACTTTTGAACGGCAGAACCGCCATTACCTGATCGGCTATGTGTTCGAAGGCCGCAACGCGCATCAGACCCTGGGCATGTTGCTGACCCGCCGGATGGAACGAGCCGGATACAAGCCCATGGGGTTTGCCGCCAGTGATTATGTGATCGCCGTCTGGTCCGTCGATCCACCCACCGATATCCCCATGCTGTTCGACCAAGACATGCTGGGCGACGATTTAGAAGCCTGGATGGCCGAAAGCAGCTTGTTACGCCGCACCTTCGCTCGCATTGCCGTGATCACGGGACTGGTGGAGAAGAACATCCCCGGCGGTCGCCAGCGCAGCGATAAGTCCACCAACATCAATACAGACCTGATCTATGACGTCCTCCGCCAGCATGAACCCGATCACATCCTGCTGCGCGCCACCCGCGCCGATGCGGCCCGCGGTATGACGGATATCCGCCGCTTGGCCGATATGCTGACCCGGGTGCAGGGGCGAATCATCCATAAGGTTTTGGACCGCGTGTCCCCCCTTGCCGTCCCTGTCATGCTCGAAGCGGGTAAGGAACTGGTCTATGGCGAAGCCTCCGACGCCATGCTTGAAAGCGCCGCCGAAGCGCTTATCGCCGAGGCTATGGACACCTGATTGACAGCCTCGGGTCCATCCCTGCGGCGGTGGAACCTCTTTTACCTGATGGGGTGATCGCGTAGTCTTAAGTTACGTGACAGAAACCCGAGAGATCATGCCTACACAACGCCTAATCTTTGCCGATCAAGAGGTCATCATCGATTTGACCGGCATTGTCGTGTGGCCTGGCACCAAAACCGCCATTGTCGCTGATCTGCACTTCGAAAAAGCGACCTCCATGGCCGTGCGCCACGGCACCATGCTGCCACCCTTTGATACCAGGGCGACCCTGGACAAGCTTGGCCGCGCCTTGGCTCAGTATCAAATCGAGCGGGTGATCGCCCTGGGTGATAGCTTCCACGATCAACACGGCCCCGCCCGGTTGGGTGAGACCGAAATTGAGATGATCGAACGGCTAACCAATCGTTATGGCTTCCTGTGGATTACCGGCAACCATGACCCATGCCTGCCCGATGATCTGCCCGGTGATTGCCTGGCTGAATATCAAGAACGCGGCATCGTGTTCCGCCATGAGGCGGATCCAGGCAGCCAAGACGCAGCGGAGTTCTCCGGCCACTTCCACCCCAAGGCACGCATTCGTACCCCGCAAAAGCCTATCTCGGCCCCCTGCTTTGCCTTTGATGACCGGCGCTTGATGCTGCCATCCTTCGGCGTGCTAACCGGTGGCCTGAACGTGCTGAACGCCGCGGTACGGCCGCTGTTCAATGAGGATTTCCGCGTCTCCATGCTGGGCCAACGCCGCCTCTTCGCGTTCTCCAACCAACAATTAGAACCCGACCGCGCCGCCCGCGTGGGCTAAGACAGGCACAGCCTGTTTGGATTTGGAGTGGGGGCGAAAAGCTTAGTCTGCGCTCGTCATTCCCACGGACTTGCAAGAACACAGCCTGTGGCTGTCCACTCTCCCATCAAGGGAGGGGGTTTGGGGATTGGGCGCCCACCGCCCCACCCTCACCTCGATCCTCTCCCATCAAGGGAGAGGAAGGGCGTGGGAAACCTTTTTGCGCACCAACGGCCCTTCAAAACAGGCTGTGCCTGTGGTTAATGGTGGCGTCTTCACGCTAATCACCACATTACGAGCATTCCCATGGCATTCGATCTCCTGATCAAAGGCGGCGTCCTGAGCGACGGGCGTCAGGTTGATATTGGCATCCAGGGCGACAAAATCGCCGCTATTGAGCCATCAATCGACACAGACGCCGAGCAGGTTATTGATGTGTCAGGCTCCTTGGTCTCACCGCCTTTTGTGGATCCCCATTTCCACATGGATGCGACCCTGTCCTTGGGCATGCCGCGGATCAATGCCTCAGGCACGCTGCTAGAAGGCATCGCCCTCTGGGCTGAGCTAAAACCCCTGCTCACGGTCGACGCCGTCATCGAACGAGCACTGAATTATTGCGACTGGGCGGCAGCCCAAGGCTTGCTCGCGATCCGCACCCATGTGGATGTGTGCGATGACAAACTCACCGGCGTCGAGGCGCTAATTGAGGTCCGCGAGCAGGTGAAGGATCGCATTGATCTGCAACTGGTCGCCTTCCCGCAAGACGGCTATTTCCGTCACCCGACCGCTGCTGACAATGTGCGCCGGGCGCTAGATATGGGCGTGGATGTGATCGGCGGCATCCCCCATTTCGAGCGGACCATGGAGGATGGCGCGCGGTCGGTTACCGCCCTGTGTGAGCTTGCCGCCGAACGCGGGCTGATGGTCGATATGCATTGCGATGAAACCGATGATCCGCTGTCACGGCATATTGAGACCTTGGCCTATGAGACCCAGCGCCTAGGCTTGCAGGGCCGGGTGGCCGGCTCACACCTCACCTCCATGCATTCCATGGACAATTACTACGTGTCCAAGCTGCTGCCCCTCATGGCTGAGGCCCAGGTGGCAGCGATCCCGAACCCATTGATCAACATCGTGCTGCAAGGCCGTCACGACACCTACCCCAAGCGGCGCGGACAAACCCGGGTGCCTGAGATGCTGGAATACGGCATCACGGTTGGCTTCGGTCAGGATTGCGTGATGGATCCGTGGTATTCCCTAGGCACCGGCGACATGCTCGATGTGGCGTTTATGGGCCTGCACGTGGCCCAGATGACCAGCCCTGATGCCATGCGCCAGTGCTACCAGATGATCACTGAGACCTCAGCCCAGATCATGGGCCTCGAGGATTACGGCCTCGAGGTGGGTAAGCGGGCGAGCCTGGTGGTGCTGGATGCGAGCGACCCGATTGAAGCTATCCGCCTGCGCGCCGGTCGCCGGGCCGTGGTGGCCAAGGGTAAGTTGATCGCCCAGGGCCCAAGCCGAGACTACAGCCTACACCTGCCCGGACGCCCCACGCGTATCAGTCGCCGCCTGGTCCGATAATCGGTGACAGAAATAGTAGCTGAAGAAGCTGCCAAACGCGCAGACCAACATGCAGTATTTTAGGGCGGGTTCACCGACCATATAGATGGCTAGTGCCATCAGGCTCAGGGTGATGAGTTCCCAAAAGCAGATGCCCATATGCCAGACAGCACCGAACTGCAGAACCGGTATGTTGTTATCGGCAAGGGTTTTGTGAACACGGGGGAACAGCGTACCGAAGAAGAGCAACAAACCGGTGCGCTGTAGGCTGTCCGCAAACAGAAAACTGAGTTTTCCAGACGCAAAAAACGCATAAATAATCAGGCCCAGCGAATGCATTGAAATCGCCATTCTGAGCGGTGCATTTGTTGGTGTTTTATCGACCCATATGCCGTGCAGAATAACAATCACCGCTTGCACTAAGATCGCAAACGCCGCGATGGCCGACACCCCCTGGAAACTGTCTGTGGCGATGTAGAGAAGGATGGGCACAAAGGTGAAACTGCTGATCACCAGAAACTGAAAACCAAAAGACAACCCAAGTAGATTGCGATTTTCCGGTGCGAGCACATCAGAAAAGCACTTCTTGATATCCACAACGCCACTGCCAATGAGCCGATCATCCATGTGGTAAATGCACACAATGCTGCCGACCCAAAACAGCGTGCACATAACGCTGATGCCAATCAGGCCAAAGCTATCGGCAAGCCAGCCTGACACGAGCAAAGAGACAAAAGTCATGAAGGTTGAGATGTAGTTCACAATCGAAAACACGCGGCCACGGTTTTCGTTTTGCACATACACAGCCTGCATCACCATATCGGGCGGGTTGCTCAATCCATTCGCCAGACCGCTGAACAACAGCCCGAGCAAAATGAACAAGACACTGTCGTGCGCATACGACAGAAACAGCAGGCTAAAAAAGTAAGCGATGGAACTGAGCGCAAAGGTCTTTGTCAGGCCATAACGGTTGGCCATATATGCCCCCAGCGGTGAGAGCAGCCCCATCAAAGTAAAATTGGCGGCTTGGTATAAAACAATCCAGTGCAGTCCAACGCCGAGCTCATAAAGCCAACCAGCGATAAACAAGCCCATGGTCAGAAACGCAGCGCCCCTGAAAGCATTTTGCCCGTAAAGCAACGCGTAATTTTTATCCGCAAAATACTGGCTTAAGACATTTTTCATTATACCGACTGACACCCCGGCAACGTACCGCTTGCGCCTCATGCCATAGGTGATAAAGCCCACAGGGTCGATAGTCTTTGTACAACGAGCAAAAAAAGCCCGGCATCACACGATGTGAGCCGGGTAAAAGTTTGAGAGATTGCGGGACAATCATGAGCGTATTCGGCTGTACTAACCGCTTGGATCACCACAAGCCCAAAAAAATTTTGATCGGCGCAAAAAATAACAATGGTCTGACTTTGACATGGCCACGTATTGAAACATGTCAATTGGGTAATATACCCCGTCAGCGCCCTTATTGTTATGTCCAAGCCCATTGTCATCCACTGGTTTCGCCGCGATTTGCGGCTTGCAGATAACCCCGCCCTCAACGCGGCGGTTGATCATGCCCGCGAGGCCGACGCCACCTTGCTGTGCCTTTACATCCATGATGAACACACAGCCGGCGATTGGGCCTGGGGCGGTGCCCATCGTTGGTGGTTAGACAAAAGCCTCAAGAGCCTGGGCGACACCCTCAGCGAACGCGGCAACAAGCTCGTCTTACGCGCTGGCGAAGCTCAAGCGGTGCTTGAAGAGCTACTCGACGCCCATGACATTGTGGGTGTCTATTGGAACCGGTGTTACGAAGCCTTCGCCATCAAGCGCGATAAGGCGATAAAAGATCACATCAAAGAGCGCGGCATCACGGTTGAGAGCTTTAACGGCTCACTGCTGAATGAGCCATGGACCATCGAAACCAAAACCGGTGGCCCTTATAAAGTTTTTACCCCCTATTGGCGCGCCATGTTGGGCAAGGGCGGGATCCATGAACCGTCAAACGCTCATAAATCATTGCCCCCCGCCCCGCGATTGAACAGCGAGAACCAAACGGATTGGGGCTTGCACCCCCATGAGCCCGATTGGTCCCATGGCCTGGCCAAACGCTGGACCCCCGGTGAAGAATACGCCCGTGACCGGCTACGGCGTTTTTTGGATGGCAAGATTGCGGGCTATCATGAGAAGCGGGATTTCCCCGGCGATCACGGCACCTCCCGCATGTCGCCGCACCTCCATTGGGGAGAGATCAGCCCACGGCAGATTTGGCACATGGCGGTGGATGCCCACGGTCATCCGTCCAAGACCGATGTGACGGAACCTTATTTGCGTGAAATTGGCTGGCGAGAGTTCAGCTATCACCTGATTTATCACTTCCCTGATCTGCCGACCGATCCGCTTAATCAGAAATTCGCCGACTTCCCGTGGCGGAATGATGCCGATGATCTGAAGGCCTGGCAGTATGGGAACACTGGCGTGCCCATTATCGATGCTGGGATGCGCGAGCTTTATGAAACCGGTTGGCAGCACAA
This sequence comes from Pseudomonadota bacterium, assembly GCA_039814445.1. Lineage (GTDB taxonomy): Bacteria > Pseudomonadota > Alphaproteobacteria > TMED2 > TMED2 > TMED2. Next base: position 156 of record JBCCBF010000080.1, on the reverse strand, counting down.
CCGGGTGAGGATGATCACCGGCTCGTTCCTGGTGAAAAACCTGTTGCTCCATTGGACCGAGGGTGAACGGTGGTTCTGGGACACTCTGGTGGATGGTGACCTCGCCAGCAACTCAGCCGGTTGGCAGTGGATCGGTGGGTGTGGTGCCGATGCAGC
>JBCCBF010000020.1:0-17242 GCA_039814445.1 Pseudomonadota bacterium | reverse complement strand
TTGCGGTAACGCCGCTGCTTTTGGGGAAGTATGTGGTTCTAGCGGGCGACCAGAAGTGGCCGACCGTATCGATTTGGGGCGAAGCGAAACCCAAGAAGGCTATGCATGGCTGATCTATCTGTCCGGTTCTGGGGTGTGCGCGGCACCATACCATGCCCGGGACCCGAAACTCTCAGATATGGCGGCAATACCACTTGTATTGAGGTCACCTGCGGCGAGCATAACATCATCTTTGATGCGGGTTCGGGCATCCGTCGATTGGGCCGCTTAAGCCAAGGCAATGGCCGCACTGATTTCGATATTTTCCTGACCCACACCCATCTTGATCACATTATTGGCCTGCCGTTTTTTGGTCCGGCCTTTGACCCCAAAAACGCCATGCGGGTGAGCGCTGGGCATTTGGATACGGATAATCAGCTGCGCGACGTGATCGCCAATATGATGACCGATCCGCTGCTGCCGATTAGCGTGGAAACATTCCAGGCCGAAACCGAATTTAACCGGTTTGAACAGGGTGATGTGCTGACCCCTTATCAAGGGATTACCATGCATACCAAGCCCCTGAACCACCCCAATGGGTGCACAGGTTATCGCCTAGAATACAAAGAAAAAGTGGTGGCCATCGTCACGGATACCGAACACGTGCCCGGCGAAACTGATGCGAATGTCTTAGCCCTCGCCCAGGATGCCGATGTGATGGTTTATGATGCCACCTATACCGATGAGGAATTGCCGTCGAAGAAAGGCTGGGGCCATTCGACCTGGCAAGAAGCCTGCCGGATCGGTGAGGCGGCCAATGTGGGTAAGGTGGTGATTTTCCACCATGATCCCGAGCGCACAGATGAACAGATGGATGAGATCGCCTCAGCCGCCGAGGCCATGCGCCCTGGCACCGTGGCCGCGCGCGAAGGCATGGTGCTTTACATCTAGACTGGTTACCCGCGCTGTCAGCGCAGGCGATAATAAGCACGCTGGCCCAGGCGTTTTTGCAAAAGGCGTGTCACCAGATCAGCGCCAATCAACACGATCAGGGCCAAGCCCACCGATAAGAGCGCTAGCTGGGTTGCTAAGGCTTCACCGCCTGGGGTTTGTAAAGCGGTATAAATCGCCAGGGGTAGCGTGCGCGTCTCACCCGGGATGTTCGACACAAAGGTGATAATCGCGCCAAATTCCCCCAAGGCCGCGGCAAAGGCCGTCATGGCCCCACCAATTAGCCCAGGGATGGAAAGGGGCAGCGTAATGCGCCAAACCCGCTGCCAGGGTGTGGCCCCCAGGCTGGCAGCGGCCGCGTAGAGATGCGGGTCTATGGCCTCCATGCTCAACCGTAGCGCCCGCACTTGAAACGGCAGGCTGACAAGGCCTGCCGCCAGCGACGCGCCCGTCCATGAAAACGCAAATTGCCAGCCAAACACTGTCTTCAACCATGACCCCAAAGGCGCTTGGGGCCCCAGGGTCATCAACAGCACAAACCCGATCACGACCGGCGGTAGGATCAGTGGTAGATGCACGAGCATATCCAGCAGCAGGCGCAACCAAATCGGCAAACCCGGGCGGCTTAACGCCATGGCAAGCGCAAAGGCGAGGGGCAAGCTCCACACCACCGCCATCGTGGCAATCTTCACGCTTAGCCCCAGGGCCTCAAAAGCCGCTGCATCCAAGGTCATTCCACCGGCCCGCCTTTGGGTTCGCGGTCAAGGCCGCTGTCTAAGTCATTCTTTGCGCGATCCTTGGGGCCTTCCTGGTGGCCATTATCAAACCCACCATCAAGCCGCGTGATAAAGCCGAGATTGGCGAATATATCGAGCCCCTCATCGCTTTGTAAAAACCGGAAGAAATCAGCGGCATAGGGATTTACCCCGGCCTCGCCATTGCCATTCCCATCGCCCGGGCGGCCATCCCCTGGGGTGACCAGGGCCAAGCCATAATGTATCGGCGCGTGATGGTGGCGTGGGATAGAGGCGATGATGCTGATCTCATCTGTAAACACGCCATCGGTCACATAGCTAATGCCAAAAGGCGCCGCCCCTTGGGCCACAAAGGCGGTGGCGGTCAAGGCATCCTGGGTGGGCGCCAACCGGTCACGCAAATCATCCCACTGGCCCAAGCTCTCAAGCGCTTGTTTGCCATAACGGCCAGCGGGCACATGGTCGGGATCACCCATGACCCAACGCTCATCGGCACCCAGTAAATCCCCGAGGGCGGTTGTCTGAGTGAGTGTATAGGGCAGGGTGGCCATGGATAATTCCACGCCCGGGCCAATAACCACCAGCTCATTACCAAGCCAGCGTGACGGCCAATCCGGCCCGATATGACCCCGTTCAGCTAAGTAGTGGGCCCATTGGTTATCAGCGGTGGCGTAGAGATGGGCCGGGGCCCCGGCGGCGATTTGCCGGGCAAGGCTGGACGAGGCAGCATAGGCAATGCGTATGGTGACCTGCGGGTTCGCCTGATGATACCGGTCCCGGGCCTCATCCAGCCCAGGGAGCAAGCTGCTGGCTGCAAAGACTAGGATCTCGGCCTGGTCGGGTTCTGCCCCACGGGCTGGCAAGCCCGGCCACAAACTGACCAGCACCAGCGATAGGCTCACGATAAAGGGGGATAATCTCATGGCGCAGGATGCCGCGGGTGTTGACAGCTAGACTAACGACAGGGATAGCATGCTAACCAATCCCCGGCCACCGCCGCGCCTCGATCACCAACCGGTCAAAAGAACACCCTATGCTAACGATCTTCTCCCCCGATCATCAGTTTCAAGACGGGAATGCAGAATTGGTGCGCGGCCATTTGGTGAAACCCTATGAACGGCCCCAACGGGCTGAGCTGATCATCAAACAGGTGCGGCAGAGTGCGCTGGGCCAGGTCGAAGAGCCCCAGGATTATGGCATCGCGCCGATTGCAAAAGTTCATGACCCGGCGTTTATCGATTTTCTTGAACAGGCTTGGGCCCGATGGTCGGACCTTGGGCGCACCCATGACGCTCTGCCGTTATGCTGGCCCGTGCGCAATTTGGGGCAAGCACCAGGCCAACCACCCTTACAAGCCCCCAATCGGTTGCCGGAATCGATTGATGGCCAGCTGTCTTATTTTTCCTTTGATGCGGGGACCCCCATCATCGAAGGCACGTGGCGGGCCATCACCGCCAGCGTGAACACCGCGATTGAGGGGGCTGAACGGCTGATCAAGGGCGAGAAAGCGGTTTTCTCCTTGTGCCGCCCCCCAGGCCATCATGCCCACCGGGATTTCTATGGCGGCTATTGTTTCTTCAACAACGCCGCGATTGCCGCCCAGTATTTGCTGGACCGCGGCTGTGCCCGGGTCTCGATCCTGGATGTGGATTACCACCACGGCAATGGCACACAAGCGCTATTTTACGAACGCGGCGATGTGCAGTTTTTATCCCTGCATGGGGATCCAAAAACCGAGTTTCCATTCTTCTTGGGCTATGGCGAAGAGACTGGCCACGGGCCTGGGCTTGGCCATAATCATAATTTCCCCATGCCAGCGGGAACGGGGTGGGCAGCATGGTTAGCATCCTTGACCCAGGCCTTGGAGCGCATCGCCGATTACGCACCCGATGCGCTGATTGTCTCGCTCGGCGTTGATACCTATAAGGACGACCCGATTTCGGCCTTCACCCTCGATCATGATGATTACCCAGAGCTGGGGGCTTTGATCGCCGGGGTTGGCCGGCCGACCCTATTTGTCATGGCGGGCGGGTATGCGATCGATGCCATTGGCGTGAACACGGTAAATGTGCTCAGCGGTTTTGACAGCGCCAACGCAATTTAGGCGGTCTATGGCGTATCGGTGCCATTGTAAAGCTGGCTGGGGTCGGTGGCGATGATCTCATCACGCCAGATCTGTTGGGCCTGGTTGGCAAAGCCAGTACCCTGCCCCAAATGCTTAACCGTGATCACGGCCCCCTCGGCGTTGTAGGGCGCGCGGATCGCGGCCAAGAGCGCCTGGTTATCCATCATGGGGCTTTCTGGTGGGGTCGATGGCATATCGGTGACCAGGATGATTTCGCCCACCGCGGCCCATTGGCACTCGGTCCACATGAGCGGGCCGACCGCGTCAGCGCTGGTGATCAAACGGGCCGGGTGATGATGATCGAGCCGCCAGGGTTGGTCCTGTCCCTGAGCCCTTTGATGCTGGGCGGCAGCTTGAATGGCCGCGACCTCCATGGCCAGCGGGCCTGGGCGATCGATAAGGCTGATGACCTCATCCCCCACCGTGATCGCGGCAAACGGCCAGTCTTTTACCACCTCAAACGCGAGTTGGTCATGGGTCGTTTGATGAATGGTCATCAAGGCGGGCGTGGGGCGTTTAAGGTCTTCATCATAGGGACGGTCATTAAACCCAGCAATCGCCGCGGTTTGCTCATAGGTAGCGCCAAACGCCACCACCATGGGCCAATCCTCGGGCCAGCCACGTGCCATCAACTGATGCATGAAGGTGACTTGCTTGGCACGACAGGCAGGGCAGCTTTCAGCCGTGGATAATTGGAGCAAGTGCAGATGGTGGCTGGGGTGCTGGTCACGGTAGGCGAGCACAGCCTGTACCGTTGTTTGGTCTAGGGTTTCGGCTTCTGCATGGGCGCTGCCGATACCTTTGGTCAAGACCGCGTTACCGGCGGGTCCCGCCACACTGATCCATTGATCGAGCGTGGCATCATAAAGCCGCAAGGCAGCACCAAAGGGGCCGCCCTTCCCGGTGCGCACATGGTCAGCGGCAAACTGATCAAGGGCGTTGAGCTCGGCCAATAGCCAGGCATCAGGATGCGCCACCGGCGGGTATGCGCTCGATAATCGCGCGGGCGCTTTTTCAGCGTTCGCAGAGGGCTTCGTTTCCACCATGATCCGCAGGGTATCACATTATGTCGAGAGCAATCAGATGGACTTAATAATCGCTGCCGAAACCTGGCTTGGTAGCAGGTGGTTTGGCATCAGCACCAGGTGCCGATGGCGTTAGCGTGGCGACCAAATCACCGCGCAAACCAGACGCCCCAAAGCGGAATTTGTTGGGATCGGCGGCGAAGCCTTCACCCATCACTGCATCGGCAAGGGCCATAAATTGGGCGGCTTGATCGTTGGTTTTCACGCCTTTGGAAATTTTGATGCCCACATCTTTGCCGCTATCTTTGATCGCGGCCAAAATGGCCGCGGCATGCTCAAGGGTCACATCGCCATCATTCTTGCCGGTTGATGTTTTAACCATATCGGCCCCGGCATCAATAGCGGCGCGGGATGCCTCATAAACCGCGTCATAGGTTTCGAGCTGGTTGGTCTCGATAATCACCTTCAGCAAAGCATCGGGTGCTGCCTCGCGGGCCGCTTCGACAAACGCACCGCGAATAACGGGATCGAGTTGTCGATCCGTGGGTGAGAACGGCATGACCACGTCGATTTCGGTCGCCCCTGCCTTCACAGCCATACGGGTGTCTTGGCTGATTTTCGCGAGGGTATGATCCGCCTGGGGAAAATTCACCACCGTCGCAATACCAATACCACTGCCCTTTAACGCTGACTGGGCTTGCCGAATTTTATTGGGGTAGACACACACCGCAGCCACATGGGCCCCATCCGGGCGCTCTTTCGCCAGGTCTAAAAACGCGGCCAGCTCGTCTTTTGTTTCAGCTCCTTGCCCCTTTGGCCCATCCTTTAGGGTGGTAAAATCCAAGGCTTCCAACGCCTGGCGTGCTGAGGCTTTGTCACCGGTTACGGCTTTTGCGTGGGCAATCTCGGCTTGGAAACGGGTTGGGTCACTGGTCATGGGACGCTTTCATCAGTTAAACACCCTGTCGGTAGGGCGCCCAGCATGTATGCGGGCCTTCTTGTGTTAGCGCCAATGCCTGAAAATACAAAGTAAGCGTCAAAACCAACCGGGCTGGCTGCGGTGGGCATGACCGAAGACATGGGCCACTATACCCCTATCTGACCCTCTATTGGCCTCCCTGCCAGCCCCGCAAGCGGGCCATAAAAAAACCGGCGTTGCCGCTGAGGCAGACGCCGGTTTTCTGTGATTTTGTGATCTCGTGGATCAAAACCTTAGGCGGCTTTGATGTTGCCCGCAGAGGTTTTACCGCGCTTGGGGTCAGTTTGAAGTTCAAACTCCAAACGCTGACCTTCCACAGGGCTGCTCATCCCGGCGGTTTCGACCGCGGTGATGTGCAAGAACACGTCTTTGCCGCCATCATCGGGCTCGATGAAACCGTAGCCTTTTTGAGTATTGAACCATTTAACAGTACCGACTGGCATGTCATTTCCTTTCCGTATCATAAATGGTCAGCAGGTCGCTGACCGGTCGTGTTCCGCCTGATGGCATAGGTGCCGGGCGGAGGGTCGTGGACTATCGCAAAAGCGTCTGAACGGAAGAGAAGGGGTACATCCGGTGTTATCGTTTATCCCGCTTACCTTATGCGGCCCTGGAGTAGGGCCAGGTAGGCTGTGATCACCGGTTTGGCTGGGTTAACCCGAGGGTTAAAACATCAGCAGGTAGTTCGTCTTTCGATCGGTCTCAGTCTTGGTCAAGATCCTATGGGCAGGCACCATACTGGTAGGGCCAGAGAATCGCAAGATATGCTGTTCGGCCCAATGGCTATTTCGGTTATGCCGGCCGATCAAGGCTGAACACATCACGCACCGCGGTGTAATCTTTATAGCCCAGCCGCGCGATTGGCGTCCAAGCGCGCACCTGACCATCCACCAGGATCGCGTCATCAAGATGAATGCCCACCACCGCACCAATGGCCATGATGTTGGCCGCACCGGGCAGGGTTATGATATCGACCACCTCACACTCCAACGCCACGGGTGATGCGGCCACCCGTGGGGCGTTGACACGCTCACATTCGGCTTTTGCCAGGCCAGCACGCTCGAACTCATCCACCGCGTCTTGGGTAGCCGTCGCGTTCATCGCCTGGGCTAGCTCTTCCGTAACCATGTTGACGACAAAGACGCCGGTTTCTTTGGCATTGGCGATCGAATGGGGTGAGCCATTGGCCGAGAACATGACCAAGGGTGGGGCTGCGGCCAGGGCGTTAAAGAAGCTGTAGGGCGCGAGATTATCAAGGCCAGCCTTACTGCGACTTGATATCCAGCCAATGGGCCGGGGCTGCACCAGCGCTTTAAACGGATCATGGGGCAAGCCCAAATCCGTTTTAGCATCGGTGTGGCGCGGGTCATAGAACATGGGGTTGCCTCATAACGCGATAGGCCTTGTCATATGCCTGTGGGCAGCAGGGGGAGCAAGACACGCGGCACGGGAGGTGGCGGTATGAGACGGGTTAATCGTGAATGCCAGGGTCGAGGATCGCTTCGATCTCATTCAAGCTCTCTTCCATCTTGCGGAAGGTTTTCTTACCGATCTGGCCACGCAGCTCATCCTGGACCGATTGCTTGACCTTATGCATGGTTTTCAGAAGTTTATCGCCGCTTTCCGTTAGCTTCACCAACTTGCCGCGGCCATCGCTGGGATCGGGGACGGTCTCCACATATTTTGATTGCTCAAGGGGCTTGAGGCTTTGTTGAACCGCTTGTTTTGAGATCTTCAACTTGCTGGCCAGCGTCACCGGGCGCACGCCTTTGCCTTCTAATAACGGCAATAGGCTCACCGCGGCGGCGGGGACATCTTCATAACCGAGGGCGTGAAGATGGGATTGAATCCGGTCGCCAAACAGCCGCTCTAATCGCCGGCACATGCGGATAACAGTATCAATACGTAACTTTTTCAATGGTTTGTCCCCTGTGTTGCTACCTTCTTGATGACCCAAGCCCACGGCATCTTATGGCGTGATCATCATGGCCCCGTTTAATTCGTGCGCTATCAGTCATATAAATTGACCAGGTGGTCAAGGGGGCAGGCGCTTGGGATAGTAAGAATCTATAAACCCGCCAATAATCAGCGCAGCTTTTCGCATCAACCAGCGCTGGGCGGTGGTAGCACCTCAAGGGCCGTCACATACATAATCTCGCAATCGCGTAAATTATCACCATCATGGCGGCTCATGGAGCTGCGCATGCGCGTTTCGCCATCCTGACGTAATTCGACCAGATAGCCGGTCATTTTGACGGTTTGGTTGGGGCGTAAGGCCAGTAATTGTCGGCGCACATCGCGGGTAATAGGGATCATGTGCATATTGGCGTATGTCGATCGGATATCCCGATTAAAGATATCAATCTTGCTAGTCGCCCAGGCCATGCGTGAGAAGTTTTTGAAGCTCACATGCTGGGTCATGGCAGTGTCAGACATGGGTCCCCAGCCCACGGTCAGATCAATCGGCGACGCGCCCGTGCCCCACCAGCCTGGGGTCAAATCCAGCCGATACCGGCGGCGAGAGAGAATACGGGCTTCGATCTCATAGGTGGCAAGGCCATAGAGCTCGACCTTACCCACCGGGCCTAAAGGTTTAGGAGTATCAAAATTATCTTGCCGGGGATCAAGCGGCGCTGTTTCCACACCCGGTGGCGGCGGGTCAACAGACCATGGCTCCAGGATATCCACGGGCCATAATAAAATGCTCAGCAGAATTGAGATCAAATAGCCCATGGCCGCCGTCGCGTCAGTTCAAATCGACAGCATGCTGCTTAAGCGCATCCAAGGGGACAATATCAAGGGTTTTGATATGCGTCGCGGCCAGGACGACCTGCGGCGCATGCCCGGCCTCATGGGCTTGCAGCCAGCGGGCGGCACAAAGGCACCAACGATCGCCTGGGTTCAACCCCGGGAAGTTAAACTCAGGACGCGGGGTGCTCAAATCATTGCCCACCGCCTTGGTAAAATGGAGGAAATCATCGGTCATGATCGCACAAACCGTGTGCACACCGTGATCCATCGACCCGGTGTTACAGCAGCCATCCCGAAAGAAGCCGGTCACCGGGTCCGTGCCACAAACCGCAAGGGGGCCACCCAATACGTTGTCGGCCGATACCTCATTCTCATTGGCGGGAGGGTCCACAATCATGGTTTGGTTAATCCAGCATGGGGTTAAAGGCGGAACAGAACGGGATAGCGCGAGGCTGGCATAGCACCCGTGTTTAGCCGCCTAATCTGAGGGACCCGATCATCTCGTTTTTACCCACCAGGTCAAACGAAAATCAGTGGATCAGTGCCTTTAGCGGCTCTCGTGCGCCAGACGCATGTGACGACCCGTTACCGCCACGCATCATCCGACCAAACCTTTGCCACCTGCGCTAAAGGAATGCCGCCGTTCGGAAAAAATTTGGCCCGCAGCGGTTCGTAATCGCCCTCGGCAACGACCCGCACTGTGATCTCGTCATTTTCCTCGAGCGGCACAATCTCAAGGTCTGTCACATACAGATCGAAATGCCGCGTTTGATCGGTTTCTAGAGACCAGCTGAAAAACCAATCACCGTCATCAACAATGGGCTTCACGACCGCGGTAAAACCCTTGAGTTTAATGGTCTGGTTAACCCGCACCTCACCCAAGAGTTCGGCCACCTGGTCATTACCCGGAACAATATTGATGCCCACATAATGACCCTCAAAGCTCGGATCGCCTTTGTAGATATTATTCAACACCATCGGCAGCTGGTTCACATTGGAGATCTTCACATTACTGTCCAGGATGCCGGTGTCCGATAAGAGGCCCCAGCCCAGGACAAGATTAACGGGTGAAATGTGACCTGGTGGCGCTAAAAGCGGCGCTGAATCTTCCCCGTAAGTTCGGCGCGAAAGAACCCGACCCTGGAGCTCATAAGAACCCGTTGCGATGACGTTATGATCATCTATCTGCCGAATGAACTTATGCTCATCAAAAGGTGTAATCGTTGGACCATAAAGCGCGGTCTCAATGCCAATGGGAGGCGGGTCAACCGGCCAAGGCTCAAAGAAATCCCAGCCCCACGTGATAAACGCCAACATCGACCCAAAGATTAAACAGATCATCTTCCCCCCACCCTAAAAACCAACTGCTAATGACACCCAAAGATCAGCGGCGCGCCCGCGCTTAATCGGGCAGCCATTACAATCTCTCACTTGTCGGTAACATAATTGTGAGGTGGGGATGGACCGCCTGAATTACAAGCGTTTTAAGTATAGAAAAAGCGGAAATTGACTAGCAGTTGGTTCGGTGCTCCTTTCGTAAAGCATGACGCTGCGGTGGATCTTGCATTGAGCTTGTCGCCGTCTTAAAAGTTTCGCTTCTGTTAGAATCGCAATTATTTATGAACCACCAAGCCATCATTAACGCCCTGCTCTGGATCAGCCTCGTCGGCTGTTGGAGCTCGGCGTTTACGGTGATTAATTACGCTGTCGATGGGCTAGACCCGATCTTGGTGGTGGCCGGACGGCTTCTCGTGGCCAGCGTCGTGATCTATGGCGTGATGCACCTGTCGGGGGAGCGCTTATCCTGGAGCCGGCAGGCATGGGGCATCTACACGGTCACTGCTTTGCTGGGAAACACCGTTCCGTTCCTGTTGATCACCTACGCATCGCAAAATGTCGACAGCGCCTTGGTGGCCCTTCTTATAGGGACCGTGCCGATTATCGTCTGGCTAGGAGCTGCCATTCTGTTTGCCGATGAGCGGCTCACCTGGCGCAGTGGCCTGGGCGTTTTCGGCGGTTTTTGTGGCTTACTGGCAATCTTTGGCCCCAGCGCCTTGGGCGGCTTAGGGGATGCCGTGGCCAACCAAGCGCTCGTGATGGGTGCTGCCCTGTGCTATGCGCTCGTAACCCTTTATGTGAAGAAATACGGCAACCTACCGGCCCTGGAAATCGCCACCGGCTCAATCTTGGTGGCCACTGCCATCACTGTGAGCGTGGCCCTGGCCGTGGGTACACCGATAACCCCTGACACCTTTGCCCCGGGGAATGTACTGGCCCTGATCTATTTAGGCGTGATTTCGACCGCCTTAGGCAATGTGCTCTATTTTGTTCTGATCCGGCGGATTGGGGCCAACCGCGTGGCCCAGGCAAATTTCGCCGTGCCGGTCGGAGCCACCATTCTTGGGGTTGTGTTCTTGGCCGAGGCGATCACCGCCACACAGTTTCTAGCCCTCGCCCTGATCGTCGGCTCGGTTTACCTGGGGACCACCGGCAAGGCGGCCACGGCGAAGGATGCGCCCGCGCCATAACCAATGGCCGATCACCCCGGCCTTGGCCTTGTGCTATAAGGTTTGGTGTTCTGTTCAGCCAAGGCCCCTTGGCATCCCACCGCACTTGGTTTGCCCCATGAAAACGCCGCCCTCACTGCCCAAAACAATGCAGGTGATTGCCCTCACCGAACCCGGCGGGCCAGACAAACTTCAGGCTGAAGACCGACCCGTGCCGAAACCAAAGGCCGGGCAGATCCTGATCGAGACCGCCGCCGCCGGGGTTAATCGCCCGGATGTGTTGCAGCGGCAGGGGCTGTATAAACCACCGGCCGGGGCTAGTGATGTGTTAGGGCTGGAGGTGGCGGGCCATGTGGTCGCGTTGGGCGAGGGGGTCAACCAATGGCAGATCGGTGACCGGGTCTGCGCCCTGTGCCATGGCGGGGCGTATGCAACGTTTGTGGCTGTGGATGCGCGCCATGTTTTGCCCGTACCCGACACCATGAAGCTGGATGACGCCGCCTGCCTGCCCGAAGCGTTGTTTACCGTCTGGGCTAATTTATTTGATGACGGTGGCTTGCAACCCGATCAAACCACCCTGATCCACGGGGGTTCCAGCGGCATCGGTACCATAGCGATCCAAATGGCCAAACTGATCGGGGCGAAAACCATCGTGACGGTCGGCCATGATGACAAAGCCATGCTGTGCGGTAATTTGGGGGCGGTTCACGCGATTAACTATAACCAGCAGGATTTCGTCGAAGAAATTGACGCGATCACCGATGGGCTGGGTGTTCACGTGGTGCTGGATATGGTCGGCGGCGCTTATGTGAACCGCAACCTGCGCTGCCTCCGCCCCCATGGCCGTCATGTCTCGATCGCGTTTCAAGACGGGCATAAAGCCGAGATCGATTTGCGCTTGATCATGGGGCGTCGATTGCGCCTGACCGGGTCCCTTTTACGCCCGCGCAGCGCTGATGAGAAAGCCGAGATCTGCACTGAAATCGCCCAAAATATCTGGCCCGCCGTGATTGATGGGAAGATCAAGCCGGTGATTTTCGAGCGTTTTACCCTCGCCGAGGCCGCGGCGGCCCACAAGGTGATGGATAGCGGGGAGATGCATGGCAAGCTGCTGCTGATCAATCGGCTTGAACATCGTGATGAGGCTCCCTGATCAGCCTAGGCTCAGCCGCTAATTGACCCAAAATCACCCCACAATTAGCTGAGGGGCAGTTCGGTGGTTTCCTTAATCTCTTCCATCACAAAGCTGGCGGTCACGTCTTTTAATTCAAATCGAGCGATCAGCCGCTGATAAAGATCGTCATAGGCTTTGACATCGGCCACCCGCGCCCGCAACAGATAATCAATATCCCCGGCAATCCGGTACGCGCCCATAATCTCGGGAAAGTCATGGACCACCCGTGCCAGATCATCGGCCCAGGCTGCGTCATGCCGGTCCGTTTTCACCGCGATAAACACAACCAGATTCAGGCCAATCCGGTCAGGATCCAACAACGCCACCCGGGCGCGGATCACACTCAATTCTTCAAGTCGTTTTACCCGACGCCAGGTGGCGTTGCGGGATAGGCCAATGGCCTCGGCCAAATCCTCCACGGATTGGCTCGCATCGCGTTGTAATTCTTTCAGGATACGCCGATCTTGTTGGTCAAATTCACTCATATTCTAATAATTACGGGAAATTTTCCTGCTTATAAAGGAAAATAAGGTGTGATTTGGGAGCCAATCTCACCCGGGCCATGGCAAACTGCCCCTTAGATAACACCAGGAGCACACCATGGAAGCCGTCACCCGCCTGTTCACCAGCCACCCGCAATCGGTCGATGAAACCTATATCCAGCATCTGTTCTTTGCGGCGAAATTCAGTGGTTTGTTATTCCTGGCCGGTGGCGCCGCCCTAGTGCACGCGCTCTTTCCCTTCTTATGTGAGCGCACCGCGAGCCGAATTGTTGGCACGCTTTACGCCCGCACCCATGAGCGCGGGGCTGAGTAATCGCCCCAACCTCGCCGCCGCCTAAGCCGTACCCAAGCCACCTCGTTAGCCTTGGGCTATTTAGGCGCAGCGCCGTGAAAACCCCTTGGCTTTCATGGGTGATTGAGGCATAAGCCGCCTTATGGAAGGCAGGGTAAGGACCAAACAGCATCAAATGCTTAGGCCCATGACGTCCCGGTATACACACCGGCTTATGTCATGGTTGATGGCCTTTGCTGTGCTGATGGGTGGATTGATCCCCACAGGCTTCATGCCGGTGCTGGCCCAAGCGGGTGACGAGGCAGCTGGCTTCTTGACCATGGTTATCTGTACGGCCGATGGCAGCCACACGGTGACCATTGATGCTGATGGCAATCTTGTCGATCCCAGTGACCAGCTAGCCTCAGGCCAACCAGGCTCAGACAACCCCTCCTCCGATCAAAACCACCGCGATAGCAGCTGTGCGTTTGCCCTGGCGGGCTTGGCCCTGGCGCCACAGGCGCTTGATGCGCTCGTAACAACGCCACGGCCCCGTGACACCGCGTTAACAGCGACCGCTGAGCGTGTGACAAGTATCGCCAGGCCGGGCATCCAAGCCCGCGGCCCACCGCGCAGTTAAGCCACAGTTCATTACACGCACCGATAGCTGGTTATCCATCCGGCCCCTGGCGGCAGGGGTTGGTGCGGTCCCCTATCTCATTATTACGATCAAGGTTAGAGACCATGACACACACCAAAAGTGCAGCCCTAACGGCTGCCATCACCCTGGCCCTGGGCAGTTTGACCAGCGGGCCTATCCTGAATAATCCCGCCCTGGCCGAGGGTTTGAAATCCACGCCCATGATCACCGTCGCTGGCAATGTGAATGATGATCATGATCACGGCGATCATCATGGCCATCACGGTCATCATGGCCACGACCATGTGCGGGCTGACAGCCACGCGCCGATCGGCGTGATGGGCGACCACATGCATAAAGCGGGCGAATGGATGGTGTCCTACCGCTATATGTTCATGGACATGGAAGGCAATCAGATCGGCAATGATGATGTCTCACCCGAGACCATTGCCACTACCGTGCCGAACCGGTTCTTTGGCATGCCCGGTCAACCACCGACCCTGCGCATTGTGCCCACCCAAATGGATATGCACATGCATATGCTGGGCGGCATGTACGCCCCCACCGATTGGCTAACCCTGATGGCCATGGGCATGTATGTGGACAAGGAAATGGACCACGTGGTGTTCCAGGGCGGTATGGGTACCAACCGGCTGGGTAACTTCACCACCGAAACCAGTGGTTTGAGCGATACCAAACTGTCTGGCCTGATCCGCCTTTATCAGGATGACACCCATCATTTCCACCTGAATGCTGGCGTGAGCCTGCCCACCGGGTCGATCGATGAAACCGACGATATCTTAACCCCCATGGGCATGCGCCCCACCGTGCGCTTGCCCTATCCCATGCAGCTTGGCTCCGGTACCTTTGATGCCTTGCCCGGGGTTACCTATACCGGCCGCCACAGCGATTTTGGTTGGGGGGCGCAGTGGGGTTCAGAAATTCGTCTGGGCCGCAACGATGAGGGTTATTCCCTGGGCGACAAGCACATGCTGACCGCCTGGACGAGCTATTCCCCCCTACCATGGATCAGCGGCAGCCTACGCCTCACCGGCACCACCCAGGATGAAATTGATGGCCGGGACGCCCGGATTATGGGCCCGGTGCAAACCGCAAACCCTGACTTCCAAGGCGGCGACCGTCTGGATCTGGGTATTGGCATCAATCTGGCGGGCCAAAAGGGTCTGCTGCGTGGCCATCGCTTGGGCTTAGAAGTGGGCGTACCGCTGTATCAAAGCTTCAATGGCCCCCAAATGGAAACCGATTTCACCGTGACCGTCGGTTACCAATACGCCTTCTGATCACACGGCACAGCAAAAGGAAAATACGATGAAAACCATGTTTAAATCCCTGGTTGTTGCCGCCGTGATGGTGGTGGGCACCATGGGCATCAGCCATGCTTGTGAAAGCCATGAATATGAACTGGGCAGCCTGCATATCGATCACCCCTTCGCCCGGGCCACGGTTGGCCCAGCGCGGGTGAGTGCGGCCTATCTGACGATCAAGAATGCCGGTGATGCCGATACCTTGATCGCCGCCAGCACTGATGTGGCCGGTAAGGTGGAGCTGCACACCATGGACATGGCCAATGGCGTCATGCGGATGCGTGAGGTTGAAGGTGGCATTGCTCTGCCCGCCAATGAGACTGTCAGCCTCAAGCCAGGCGGCTTGCACATCATGCTGCTGGGTCTTGATGCTCCCTTGGTCGAAGGTGAAACCTTCCCGCTTACCCTAACTTTTGAGCAGGCGGGCGAGATCGTCGTCGACGTAGCTGTCGAAAGCCCCGCTGCCAAGGGTCATAGCGGACATAATCATCATGGGCATGATCACCATGGCCACGACCACAAAGACCATAGCCATGATGGCCATAACCACTAAGCATTCGATACAGCGCAAAAAACGCTAAGTATCAAAACAAAAAGCCCGGCGAGAATCTCTCCTGCCGGGCTTTTTTTATCCGGCCAATTCGTAATCGGCGAATTGTTCGCGTAGGGCGGTTTTTAGGATTTTGCCGGTGGCGCCTAAGGGGATGGTATCGACGAATTCCACCGCATCGGGCAGCCACCATTTGGCGACTTTGGGGCGGAGGAAATCGATCAGCTCTTCGGGCGTAGGGTCGTGGCCATCGGCCTTTGTGACCACCAACAGCGGGCGTTCGTCCCATTTGGGGTGGGCCACCCCGATCACGGCGGCCATGGCCACGCCTGGGTGGGAGACAGCGGCGTTTTCCAGGTCGATGGAGGATATCCACTCACCGCCCGATTTGATCACATCCTTGGACCGGTCGGTGATGGCCATAAAGCCATATTCGTCCAAATTCGCCACATCACCGGTGGTGAACCAGCCATCATGGGTGAACGCGCTTGCCCCTTCGCCTTTAAAGTAGCCGCTGGTCGCCCAAGGGCTACGGATCTGCAAATGCCCCGAGGTTTCGCCGTCAGCCGCTAGCTGGTTGCCACCGTCATCCACGGCGCGCATTTCCACCCCATACATGCATTTACCCTGTTTGAGCTTCATGCGCATTTGCTCACCCGTCGACAAGTTATCGAACGCGCGCTCATGCACCGTGAAGCTGCCTAGGGGGCTCAGTTCGGTCATGCCCCAGGCATGGACCACCTTCACGTCATAGGTGCCTTCATAAGCTTCGATCTGGGCTTGTGGCACGGCGGAGCCACCAACGACCAGGCGGTCCAGGCAATCCACACGGGCGCCGGTTTGTTGCAGATGATTGAGCAAGCCCAGCATCACCGTCGGCACGCCTAAGATCACGGAGGTCTCGGTTTGCTCGATAAGCTCATGCAGGTTTTTGCCGTCCAAGCCAGGACCCGGCAGCACCAGGGCTGCCCCCGCCATGGGGGCCGCATAAGGCGTGCCCCAGGCGTTCACATGGAACATGGGCACAATCGGCATCACGGCATCGCCTGCCGTAAAAGCACAGGCATTGCCAGCATTGGCCGCTAGGGCGTGGAGCACAGTGGACCGGTGGGAATAGAGCACGCCCTTGGGATTGCCCGTAGTGCCCGAGGTGTAGCATAGGGAGGAGGCTGTATTCTCATCGAATTGGGGCCAGGCGAATTGGTCACTGGCCGGTGCTAACAGCGGCTCATAAATCGCCATGTCACGAATGGTTTCGGTGGGCCCATGGTCCTGATCGGTGAGCGCCACAAACTGCTTTACCGTGGGCAGGTGATCTTGAAGCCCGGCCACGATGGGCGTGAAGGTCAGGTCAAAAAATAGCGCCTGATCCTCGGCATGGTTGACGATATAGGCAATTTGGTCGGGGTGAAGGCGCGGGTTGATGGTGTGCAACACAGCGCCGATGCCTGATATGGCGTAATACAGCTCAAAATGCCGATGGGTGTTCCAGGCCAGGGTGGCAACTCGATCGCCGGGCTTGATCCCCATGGCGATCAGGGTATTGGCGAGCTTACGGATCCGGGCGGCTGCCTCGCGGTAGGTATAGGTGTGGATCGGTCCTTCCACCGTGCGGCTGGTGATAACCGTCGTGGGGCTCTGTGGCAACTTCATCCCTCCCATCCCCATGAATGAGCAAGTCCCTCTCTTTTAGAGACCTTCCATCCA
>JBCCBF010000437.1:0-1529 GCA_039814445.1 Pseudomonadota bacterium | reverse complement strand
CCCGGGAGTGAGCCAGTGGCGGATGCTGATTTCGATGGCGATAGCGACCTGCCTGTATCAGTCGACCAACAAATCCAACGGGTCCGGCGGATTGATCAATATTTTGACGAAGATCACTTCACCAATGGCGTGAAAGCGGCCTTCCCCATGATCGTTGAGGCCTTTGCCGCCGGCGACAAAGACACCTTACGCAACCTGCTTGATGATGGCATTTATCAGGATTTCGCCGCGGCTATCGATGATCGGGCCGAAACTGGCGATACCCTATCGACCGAAATCAAAGATTTTCATGATGTGTCGATCCTGGAAGCGAAGGTCGAGAAAAACATGCTCGATATCACCGTGCGGATCATTTCTGACCAGGTGAATGAGCTGACCCGCCAGCAGGCGGCGAATGACGGCAAGGGTGCTGAACCCGCCACGGTGGAGATCACCGATATCTGGACCTTTGCCCGGCCGGTGAACGATGCGAACCCAAACTGGAAACTCATCGAAACCCGGATCGATAGCTAAGCCCCAATACCCCGATTGCCCCCATGCGCCTTTCTGTTCTTTCCAGCCTCGCCTTTGCGCTGGCCATCCTCGCCGCTTGCGAAACCGCTGACATCGAGGACGAACAACCGGCCCAAGCGATCTTAGAACCAGTGAGCTGGCAAGCCCTGCCTGGCTGGCAACGTGATGCGGTGATCGAAGCACGACCCGCCATGGCCCTGTCTTGTAACCGGCTGCAACGGGTAGATCCCGCCAACCGCCTTGGCCCCGATGGGATCGGCGGTGCCATTACTGATTGGCAACGGGCTTGCACCAATGTGTTAAACGCCCGTCCTGATCAGTTCCGGGCCGCGCGCTCGAAGCAAGCTTCACAGCCTATCGCGTCGTGGATGAAACCGGCGATGCTTTCGGGTTGTTCACGGGCTATTATGAGGCGTCATTAAGCGGCAGTCGCACCCCGTCGCGCCAGTTTTCCACGCCGCTTCACGCCCGGCCGGATGATTTGGTGATGGTCCAATTAGGCGGCTTTCGTGAAGATTTGCGCGGCCGCCGCATCGCTGGGCGGGTTCTTGACGGCAACCTACGGCCCTATGAAGACCGGGCTGAGATTGTGGCCGGTGCCCTGGACGATAGCGTACCCGCCATTGCTTGGGTGGATGACCCTATCGCCGCGTTCTTCCTACAAATTCAGGGCTCAGGCCGGATGTTGCTCGATGATGGCAGTGAGATGCGCGTGGGCTATGCCGGGCAAAATGGCCACCCTTATGTGCCCATCGGCCGGGTGCTGATCAATGAGGGGGAGCTGAGCCGCGAGACCGTGTCTTTGCAAACCATTCGGGCCTGGCTCAAAGCCAACCCTGATCAGGCTGATCGGGTCATGAATACCAACCCGTCCTATGTGTTCTTCCGGGAAATCTATGGCCCCGGCACCTTGGGTGGCGATGGGTTGCCGCTAACCGCTGGGCGTAGCGTGGCCATTGACGGATCCCTGTTGCCATTTGGCGCGCCGATGTTTTTAGAGGCAACCGACCCGCTTG
>JBCCBF010000428.1:0-1746 GCA_039814445.1 Pseudomonadota bacterium | reverse complement strand
GCGGCTGCCATCGGTGCTGCTGGTACCGAGGCTGGTGCTTCCGCCGCTGGGGCTGGGTCTGGCTCAGCCGCGGGTGCCGGCGCAGGTGATGACGACCCAATATCGCTTTCGCTCTCGCCATCCTCAAGCAACACGGCAATGGGCGTGTTCACGGCGACCCCTTCGGCCCCCTCATCGATCAGGATCTTGCCAAGCTTACCTTCATCAACCGCTTCGACCTCCATGGTGGCTTTGTCGGTTTCAATCTCAGCAATCACATCGCCCGCGCTCACGGTGTCGCCTTCTTTTACCAACCATTTGGCGAGGGTCCCCTCGGTCATGGTGGGCGACAGGGCTGGCATCAATACCTCAGTCGGCATGGTCGTTTCCTATGTCTTTATCGCGTCTGCTTGATCGCGGTTGTTATTCAGAAAAGTGACAGGCGGCCTTAAGCCTCGACCAGCACATCGGTCCACAGCTCTGATGGATCAGGCTCGGGGCTGGTTTGGGCGAAGTCGGCTGATTCATTGACGATCTGTTTGATGTCTTTATCGATCTCTTTGATCTTGTCCTCAGACACCTTCTTCTCGAGCAGCATGGCGCGGACTTTCTCAATCGGGTCGCGGGTCTGCCGGTACTCGTTCACCTCATCCTTGGTGCGATATTTCGCCGGGTCGGACATGGAGTGGCCGCGGTAGCGATAGGTCTGGGCTTCCAGGATCATCGGCCCGTTTTTACGCACATAATCCACGGCCTCTTCCGCCGCTTCTTGCATGGCCAGTACATCCATGCCGTCAGCCTGTTTGCCCGGAATGCCATAGGCCTCACCGCGTTGGTAAAGCTCACCCGCGGCGGCCCGCTGTTGGCTGGTACCCATGGCGTATTTGTTGTTCTCAATCACCATCAGGAACGGCAGCTTCCACAGGGCGGCCATATTCAGGGTTTCATAAACCTGGCCCTGGTTCACGGCCCCGTCGCCCACGTAACAGACATTAATGCCGCCATCGTCGAGATATTTATGGGCAAAGCCGAGACCCGCGCCGATCGGCACTTGGGCGCCCACAATACCGTGGCCGCCATAGAATTTCTTCTCGCGGCTGAACATGTGCATGGAGCCGCCCTTGCCTTTTGAGTATCCGGTCTCACGACCGGTCAACTCAGCCATCACGCCTTTCGGGTCCATCTGACAGGCCAGCATATGGCCGTGGTCACGATAGCTGGTGATCACGCTGTCGGTATCTTTGAGCTTGGACTGGATACCAACCACCACCGCTTCCTGGCCGATATAGAGGTGGCAGAAACCACCGATCAAACCCATGCCGTAGAGCTGGCCAGCCTTCTCCTCAAACCGTCGGATCAACAACATTTCACGATACAGCGTTAGCAACTCATCAGCGCTAACTTTGGCTGTGCTGGACCGTCGCTTTGCTGGTGCCTTCCGCGCTGGCATTTTGCGCGCATTTGTCTTCGGCGTACTGGCCTTTGACGCGCTTGCTTTTGTGGCGGCGGCTTTTGTCGTGGTGGTCGATTTCCGGGTCGTGGATGTCTTCCGCGCCGTACTGGTGCTTTTCGCCGCCGTCTTACGCCGCGTGGTGGTGGATTTTGTCGCCGGCTTTGCCGTGCTTTTGGCTTTGGTTTTTGACGCGCTAGACGTGGATCGCCGCGTGGCCATACCGTTATCCCTCTCTAAACTCAGAACTGATGCCGCAACCGATTTGACGTGCTTGATTGCCCGTTACATTGTTTGGTCGCGTGGTAGAATGTTGT
>JBCCBF010000016.1:0-18362 GCA_039814445.1 Pseudomonadota bacterium | reverse complement strand
TGATTTGCCAAGCGGCAAGCGACAGTAAGTGCCGATTTGTTTGTTTGCCGTTCCATGCGTGGCTAAATCGCCAAGGTTAGTTACCCCATAACCCATTTAACCGCTTACAGATACTCAAAACGCCTCAGGGCATCAGCGGCGGCCTTTGTGATCATGGCCTGTTCATCTGGGTTGCTCTGTTGCCACCGTCCTAAAGAGTTAGGCGGGGCAATGGTTTTGATCGCCGCATCCAGCCGCGTTGATCGTTCATCCCCCAAATCGAGACTAAGCCAAGCGATGAGCCGTTCGATGGTTGGCCCTGGATCATGGCAGATGTCTTCGAGCCGTACCCGGTGGTACTGATCGCCCAAATATCGCTCACCCCAATCAGCCGCTTGCATATTGGCGGCGGCCCATAGGGCTGCTGAGGCGGCTGGGGTGTCGCGGGCATCCCCTTGATCACCAAACAGCGCCTCGGAATGTTTGCGCCGTTGATTTTGATTGTCTGACAGCGCCATGTCGCGGCCATCGCGGATCACATGCAAAAACCGAAAATCGGGGAATCGGTCGGCGATAACCGGCAACACATACATGCTGCGCGGGTTTTTCCAGCCCCAAGGTTGGGGGCTGGGCCATTCTTTTTGGTACTGGCCGAGGGCACGGTTGAATGCCCGCCGCACCTGCCAGCGCTGGAACAGAGATAGGTCGCCCATGGTGTAATCCAGACGATTGCTCCGGGCGATTAGACGGTTGATCCACTGATCAAGAAAGGGTTCGAAATCCATAGCATCGCCGGCGCCGTTGAGACGCTCACCCATGAATAAACCGAGAGTGGCCAAGACACTATGGATGGCTCTGGTGCCTGATCCGCCAGTGGCGCCAATCACCACAGGCGTGCGTCGCGGGTCGGTTGATGGTGGCAGGTCTGTGATGCCAATGGCGGCTTTAGCCGATTGTCGGGCGGGCTGGGTAAGGGACATGGCTAGACCTGAAAACAGCGAGATGATGGCAAGATAATAAGGCCTGAGCGGAATTTTTGCGGGTCAGGGCGTTCCGCTATTGGCTTTTGATGATGAAAACCGGTACCAAAGCGCCCAGAAACTTGTTTAAAGCAGCGGCTTGGTATCCATCACCATGGCGGATGACCTAGCGCAGCTTGTGGCCCCTGCCAAGCTTTCAACGTCAGTGGGCCAGGATTGTATGTGGCCGTCGAACATTATGACCGTAAAACGTCTCATCCTGATTACCGGTATGCATCGATCGGGCACCTCTGTGGTGACCCGGCTGTGTAATATCCTGGGCGCTGATATTGGCGGTGAGATGTTGCCAGCGACGCCTGATAACCCAAAAGGCTATTGGGAGAACGCGGCCGCTTTTAATCTCCATGCGTCGGTTTTCGATGCCTTCGGCCAATCCTGGAATGCCCTGCCAGCCCTGCCTGAAGGGTGGGCGCATTCACCCACCGGTGATGCGGTGACGGATCAGCTAAAGACCGTTATCGACACGGAGTTCACCGGGGCATTGGCCGTGCTCAAAGACCCCAAACTGTGCCGGTTGCTGCCGCTTTGGGATCGGGTCTGCGCTGATTTATCGATCGAGCCATTAGCGATCATGGCCCTGCGGCATCCGGTGGCGGTGGCACGATCCTTGGTCAAACGCGACGGTATGGGCTTTGAAACCGCGCTGTTGCTGTGGCTTCGCCATACCCTGGAAGCCGAGCGGGATAGCCGTGATTACCGTCGGGCGATTAGTGACTACGACATGATCCTGGCTGATTGGCGCGCCGAGATGCAGTCGATCGCTAGCCAGCTAGACCTGACCTGGCCCGTAGTCCTCGAGGATGTGGCCAGCACGGCCGATGGGTTTGTCTCAAAGGATTTACGGCACAACCACGCCCATGATGACGCGGCTGGCGACGACGCGCTTACCGGTCTTTGTATCGCCATTTATCAAGCACTGCTGGCCGCGCGCGAGGGGGCTTTAAATACCCAGGTTTTGGATCAAGGTTGGCAGTATCTTGCCCCGCTTGAACCGGTGTCGACGGTGCTGAACGAGCAAGCGAAAGCCCATATTGACGCGGTAAATGATGCGGCTTTGAAGGGTCAAATCGAAGCGGCCTTGCGTGACGAGATCGCCATCCGCGACCGGTCTTTGATTGAGCAAGAGGACGAGCATCGAGAGCGGATTGCTGAGTATGACACCATGGTCCGCGCCCGGGAAGCGGAGCGGGATAATCTGCGTGAGCATATCGCCCAGCTGAGCGAAGAGATGGCCACGGCGCGGCAGTCTACATCGGCACAAGAGCAAGAGTTGGACCGCCTGCGTCAAGAGATGCATTTGATCATCAACTCTCGCAGTTGGCGGGTTACTAAACCCTTACGCGCCTTTAATACCTGGCGCTCACAGCGCGTGCCCCATTATCGCTATCTGATGGTGCGCTTGCTCCAAGCGTTGAAGAAGGGGGATTTTGCCGCCATCAACCGCGCGGTGCGCCATCGTCTGGCGGGGGTGCCACAGCCGGCATCCAGCGCTGACTTTGCCGATTGGTCCCAGCATTTTGACACGCTTGATGACACGGCCTTGGCGTCCTTGCAGGTGCTGAAAGCCGAGCTGTCTGATCAGCCCATGATATCGATTGTGGTGCCGGTATACCGCCCGCCGCTTGAGATTTTGCGTCAGGCCGTGCAATCGGTCCGGGATCAGATCTATGACCAGTGGGAATTATGCCTAGTGGATGATGGCGGTCAGGACCCGGCCGTTAGTGATCTGCTGGCGCTCATGGCGTCAGAAGACAGCCGTATCAAAGTGCAAATTAATCAGCACAATCAAAATATTGCTGGGGCTACCAATGACGCCTTTGCGCTCGCCACCGGTGATTATGTGGCGATGATGGACCATGACGATGTCTTGCGGCCCCATGCCCTGTTGATGATGGCAAAAGCGCTGCGAGAATACCCTGATGCCAGGGTTTTGTATTCTGATGAAGACAAGGTGGATGAAAACAACCGCCGTTATGCCCCGTATTTCAAACCCGCCTGGAATCGTGAGTTATTCTACAGCCAAAACTACCTAAATCACCTGACCCTGATCCGGAAAGATCTGGTCGACAAGGTGGGTGGTTGGCGCCCTGGCTTTGACGGCAGCCAAGATTACGATTTGTTGTTGCGGGTGATTGAGCAGCTGGCCGATGACCAAATCGTCCATGTGCCACTGATCCTCTATCATTGGCGGGCGATTGAGGGGTCTGCTGCGACCGAGATTGGCACAAAGAGTGAGGCCGCGGGTGCTGGTGAACGGGCCTTGGCGGAACATTTCCAACGCCTGGGCCAAAAGGTGGTGATTGAGCCGGGGGCGCTTGATTATGGGCTTGATGGGTATTACCGGGTGCGCCATGCGATCCCGGCCAAGCCACCGCGAGTTTCCCTGATCGTACCCACAAAGGATCAACTGACCCTGACTAAGGGTTGCCTTGATGGGCTGCTCGATCGCACCGATTACCCCAATCTGGAAATCTTGCTGGTTGATAACAACAGTGAGAAGGCCGAAACGCTGGCCTATTTCGATAGCGTTGCCCACGACTCTCGCGTGCGCGTGCTGCGCTATCAAGAGCCGTTCAATTTCTCAGCGATCAATAATTTTGCGGCTAAGCGCGCCAGCGGCGATGTCATTGGGCTGTTGAACAATGACACTGAAGTGATCGAGCCCGATTGGTTAACCGAGATGGTCTCCCACGCCATTCGGCCCGATGTGGGCTGTGTTGGGGCCAAGCTGTATTACGCCAATGACCAGGTCCAGCATGCCGGTGTCATCGTTGGTCTGGGCGGTGTGGCTGGCCATAGCCATAAGTATTTCCCACGCAGTTCTGCGGGCTATTTTGGCCGGCTGGTGTTGACCCAAGAGTTAACGGCGGTCACGGCCGCCTGTTTGCTTTTGCGCAAAACCGTGTTCGATGAGGTCGGTGGTCTTGATGAGGATCTAGTCGTGGCCTTTAACGATGTGGATTTCTGTCTGCGCGTAAGAGAGGCTGGGTACCGCAATCTCTACACCCCTTATGCGGCGCTCTATCATCTGGAATCAGTCAGCCGCGGGCTTGAGGATACGCCGGCCAAGCTAAAGCGCTTCCACTCAGAAATGACCCATTTGAAGGATCGCTGGGCGGATCAGCTGCTTTGGGACCATGCCTATAGTCCGAATTTAAGCTTGGATACCGAGAATTTTGCCCTGGCCAACCCACCGCGAAGCTTGCGGCCCTGGGCACCAGACCAATGGCCCGGTACCGCAAAGAAACTGGCACGGATTAACAACCCGCCTAAGCAAAAAGCAGCCCACGCGAAATACGGCATGCCGGCACGGGACCAGGGGGCGGACAACAAAAAGCCCGCATCGGTTGCGGGCTGATTGATAGGGTTGGTACGTACGGACAGAGCCGTGTAATTATGGTCGCGCGCGCCGTGGCTCGTGGCGGTTCAGGCTGTTTAGGGTCTGGCGGGCCAATTCAGCTTCGATTTGCTGGAACCGTCGTGCTTCCCGCTCAACCCCACGGAACACTTGGTTCACCGCACGGTTTTCAATCTCGCTGGTGCCCTCTAGACGGTGGGCGCGTTGTGAACGGTCATCGGCCAGCAATACCTGGCTGGGGCCAAAATTGCGGCCCTGGAAGGCGGCTAGGCCAATTTCGGTACCGCGTAGGAACCCATAGGTGCCAGCATAATCGCGTTCCACCGTGCGCTCGGTGACCACACCGCCACGGATCAGCACATCGCCTAACACCCGACGCCCGGCTTCTAAGCGGGCGTAGTCTTGGAAATGCTCAATCCGTCGTTCGGCTTGTAACAGCATCGCGGTATCTTGGCGTGCCGCCAGGGTATCGCGGTAGGATTGTAAAAGGATTTCGGCATTTTCCTGGCGGTTGGGGTTGTTCACATCAACCATGCGGATGAGCCGTTGGTACTGGCGGTACATATCCTCAGCGCCCGCCATGGGGTTGCTGGGGTTGATGCCGACCATCAACGCCTGGCCACGGCCGGCGCGGAAGGCGTTGTTATTGGCGGTTACCCGGTCCATCCACCGCTCACGTACCTCGGTGGTACGGGCGGCACCCAATTTATCAGAGGCCGCCTCACGCAGATCACTATCGGCGTAGCGCATGCCAAAGGGAAGCTGGCCGATCAAATGTTGGGACAGTAAGCGACGGCCTGGTCGAGCGCCTGGGTTAACTGTGCCAAAGACGGGACGCCCAATGCGGGTATCGGCCGGGTTCAAGGTCGGCATCTGGGTTGGGCCGGCATTCGCCGCCACGGGATCGCCGCCGCGGATGCTGTAAGGGGTCGCGGCACGTTCTCCAGGGATGGTGGCGCAACCCGCCAGCCATAAAACCCCTAAACTCATTCCCAAACGCTTTGTCAGTGACAATGCCGCCGCCATGTTCCTACCTTTTTTCATCTGTGCGACGTTGCCGCCGCTTTTGTCGCCCATCGCGGGCTTTATTTTCTGCTTCGGTTGCCGCTTCACCATAATAGCCGCTATCGGCCATGCTTTGGATCAGGGCAGTCAGTTCGATTTGTGTGACCTTGCGTGGCGGCTCTTTGAAGTCATTGAGGTCAACTTCTAAAGCCCAGGCCATGGTGTTTTTGAACAACCCGGCCACCAGGATCGTATCGGCCTTTAACAGGCCAGCCACCGCCGGTTCGGTCAATTGCCCCAGGGGCTTTTGATCCGCATTGGCCAGTTCCAAGGTAATCTCGCCAGTCTCAGCGTTGAGCCGCAGCATGGAGATACCCTCAAGGTCATCAGCCTCACCGACAATCACTGCCGGACCGGTATCTCGAAATAAAACCTCAATCATCGAAAGTACCAAGACGTAATATATATATGATGCCCAATTAATGGGTGGCGCTAAGCAGCATAGCGGGAGTGGGCCGACAACGCACGGTCCTTAGCGGTGGCGTTAGGCGTTGGCTAGCCGCCAAAGCGTCGTGGCACGGGCTCATCACGAACGGCGGCTCGCTGCTGTTGCTGGTTGAAGAACTGAATATCATAGCGCAGGGTGCTGGCCACCTCTTGCATATACTGGGCCTCGACACGCCCGACGCTGGAGATAGAGCTGCCCCGTTGGGCGCGATCATTGGTCAGTTGAACCTCATCAAGCCCAAACCGGCCTTGCCGGGCATCTTGTAGGTCAAGGCCGGTACCCGACAGCATGCCAAAGGTGCTGGCGTAATCATTGCGGTAATCGCCACCGGCTAGGACGCCAGTTTCTCGTAAGACCTTACCCAACACACGGCGGGCGGCTTCAAGTTCCACATACTGCACCATGGTTTGCATATCAGGCTGTGCCTGAAGCAGCATGGCGGTATTCTGGCGTTGTCTCAGCGTGGCTCGGTAGGCCCGCGATAATTGCAGAATATTGCCTTGGCGCTCACCGATATTCGACGACCAGACCATGTCAGCCAGACGATTATAGGTATTCACCATGTCACGGGCGGCACGGCTTGGGTCGCGCACGTCAATACCCAGGGTCAAGACCTGACCGATACCGCGGTCAGCAGCACGATTGGCGCGGGTGACGCTGGCCATCCATGGTTCGAAATACTGGGCGCTGCGGGCGGCCTCTAGCTTCTCAACCGCTGCCTGGGCTGGGTCGGCACTGCCGGTACGTCCCGGCCGCGGGTCAACCGTGCCAAAAGCGCGCTGATCAATTTGCAAATTATCAATCTCAGAGCGCGGGGTATGGCGGACAATCAGATCGGGTTGCGGGCCGGCCACGTGAATGGGGCCGGTACCGCCGGCTGGATAATGGGTCACGGTCATTTGGCAGGCGCCTAATAAACCGACCACGCTCAAGGCTGCCCCTAAGCGTCCAATTTTTTTCAGGCCGTTCTTCATATTCACTCGTTCCTGCGCAAAACTCCCGCTGACCTATCATAAGTTTTAGGCCCGTGTCTCGTGTGGAATTAACACCGACTGCGTGAAAGCGCAAAGCTGTAACAGGTATAGAATGCGCAACAAATTTGCGTTGGCCTATGACCGGCTTTACGGTCTTGAGCGGAATCGGCCATAACGGTCCGGTATCACTTTCTCTGTATTGGCGACGGCTTTGACAACCACGATGGATATGACGGCAACCCTTCCGGCAAATTTTCCGACTGCACTGGCGGGGCCGATTATTTTTATTGAGTACCGGATGACGAACCCGCCGCGCCGCCAACATATTGTTTTGCGTACAAATAATTGGGAAGTGCTAGGTGAAACCCCCTATGGGGATAGCCTGTTAGGACCGGCTGATTACGAAAATTCTGACCTGCTTTCTTCTAAACCTGCGATTTTACTCTCGAATTCCGACGGTGACCCCGACCCAAAAGACGGGGTTCGATCTGTCGGTATCCTTGTGGACAATGTCGATCTTGCTGTGCAGCAAGCATGGTCTATTCCTGAAGCCGATGTGTTTGATGGCGGGCGGGTAGGTCTGTTGCAACTGGTCCTTCCAGCCATTCGTTGGACCGATCAGCGTCTGTATTTCTTGGTTGATGCGAAAGAAGGGCTCAATGCCGTCATGGATGCGATGGCGGCCGGGCGATGAGAGCGGTCAATGACCAATATATCAGGTGGATATTCGCTTCCGATAACAGAGGGTGAGCACCCACCCGCTGTTAATGGCAATGTGAAGCCAACCTCTATTGCTATTATCGGTGCAGGCTTTTCTGGCACCTCCACGGCGATCGCCTTGTTAAGACAGCAGTTAGCCGCGGGTGAGCGGGGTGATAACCCGGCCTATTTAGAGCTGACAATCTTTGAACAAGAGAAGCGTAAGTTTGGCGCGGGCTTGGCTTACTCTAAAGCCAATGGTCCCGAGCATTTCACCAATATTCCCGCCCGTTTGTTGTCAGCCATTGATGAAGAGCCCACGCATTTCTCTGACTGGTTGAAAACAGTGAAAGACCAAGGTTGGAAGACCACCCTTGGCCGTCCGATATCCCATGAGTATCACGGTGAGTTTGGCCCCCATAATATCGTGCCGCGCGCGCTCTATGGCATTTATCTCCGCGATACGCTGGAAAGCCTTAAAAACCAAGCCGAACAAGCGGGTTTGGCCCAAGTGCATTCACCCATAGCCCGTATTACAGGCATTCGGCCGCGGGATCACCAGGTCCGTGTGGATATTAATCAGTCAAGCCTGACCTTTGATCACGCTGTGCTGGCCACCGGCCATATCGAGTTTGGGCAGTTGCCAGCACTGACCAATCTGCACCACCGGATTTCTCAAAAGGTTGTCAGCAATCCTCGCTCTTTGGCCGGTCGTACTGAGGCTATGTTATCGGGTGATTTTGGCCCGAAAGTAGCGGTAATCGGCACAGGTTTAAGCGCGTATGATCATGTGCTGACAGCCTTGGACAAAGGTTTCTTTGATAATCCAAAAGCTGAATTAACCCTGGTGTCTCGCCACGGCCATACGCATCCATCAATGCCGATCGCACCCTTTAATGTTCCGACGATCAAGATTGATGATTTGCCGTCACCACCGCCTCTAGCGCGCTTCGTGCCAGCTTATGTGGCGCAAGTTTATCGTCAATATCGTGCGCTCGGTCACAAGGATTGGGAAATAACCGCCGGGCTGCAACCTCTGGTTCCTGAATTGGTCGAGCGCTCAGGCATACCAAAAGCCCGCCTGGCAAGAATGCTGCGCACCCATGCCAGTAAGATCAACACCACAGCCATTGGTGTTGGGGTGGAAACGGCATCCAAGATTGAAGCGCTTATCCAACAGGGCCGGGTAAAAGTGGTCAGTGGTGATATTCACCGGGCAAAGTCGAGCCTATGGGGGCGTGTCCGCATGGATTACACGCCCACAGGGTCTGAACGGGTAAAATCGCTCTATGCTGATGCTGTCATTAGCGCATTGGGCCCCCTGAACAATTATCGAAATACCAGACATCCGATTTACCGTGACATGGTGGCCAGCGGTGATGTGAGTATTCACCAGGATACCAATGTGGGCTTAGCCGTGGATCCAGATACCCGCTGTTTGGTTGATGATGACGGTGATATTCATCAGCGATTACATGCGGTCGGTCCCATGACCGCGGGGCAAGTGGCCGCCGAGGAAGGCCGTTTCGGTGCACTGGGCCAGAATATCCCGCTATTACGCCGCCACGCCTTACAAGTGGCGCGGTCCATCATCAAGCCACCAACCTTGGTACTCACAGCCGATCAGCGTGTGACGGGATCTGACCAAACCGTGGTGGGTCGTGATCGGGGCGCTGATGGTGGCCCCACGGGCTTAGGTGGTTGGGCGGCTCAGGCGCGCCGTTGGCTAAAACAGCGTCGCCCTCAGCGAGATATTCCAGATACCCAACCAAGCGTCGCACCCACTCGTCATTCGCTCTGATCCATCGGTTTTTGCCGATCATAAGCCGTTATTTTGTGCCAAGAATGGGGCTAAACCCTGTCCCTGCTTGTGTTTCTTGGCGCCCACTAAGGTGCGAAGCGCTCGCATTTGGCGGAATTTGCCCGGCTTTCATGCACAGATCGCTCGCCTTAATTGCTAAATTTTCAGTCTTTTTTTGAAACCTTTGTTGCAACTGCACAATGAATTTGTCAGCTTATAGCCTTGATTTGAGGCGTTTTAGGGAGCGCCGCAACATAGGTCGATAAGCGCCAAATGATAAGGCTGCGACCGAAACCCTATACGACAGATGAGGAACTTATAATGACCCCTCTAGATAATGGACCAAGTGTTGATGTCACCGACCTCCACGCCCGCCGCTTTGACGGTATCAAGCGTGATTACACGGAAAAAGATGTCGAGCGGCTGCGCGGTTCAATTGATATTGAATATTCCATTGCCGAATTAACCGCCCGTCGCCTTTGGGAACTGCTGCACACGCGCCCTTATGTGAACTCCTTGGGTGCCTTAACCGGTAACCAGGCGGTACAAGCCGTAAAAGCAGGCTTAGAAGCCATCTACCTATCAGGCTGGCAAGTGGCGGCTGATGCTAATATCGCCGGTCAAATGTACCCGGATCAAAGCCTCTATCCCGCAAACTCAGTGCCCCAAGTGGTGGAGCGGATTAACAACGCCCTGCAACGGGCCGATCAGATCGCACAAATGGAGCGTATCGACGGTAAGGGTGATGATAAGACCAATTGGTTTGCCCCGATTGTGGCGGATGCCGAAGCCGGTTTTGGTGGCCCGCTCAATGCCTTTGAATTGATGAAAGGCATGATTAAAGCCGGTGCCGCTGGCGTGCATTTCGAGGACCAGTTGGCGTCTGAAAAGAAATGCGGCCATTTGGGCGGTAAAGTGCTGGTGCCAACCAAAACCTTCGTGCGCACCCTGAATGCGGCACGTTTGGCAGCTGATGTGTGCGGCACCTCTACCTTGCTGGTGGCGCGGACCGATGCTCAATCAGCGCAGCTGATTACCTCAGACCATGATGAGCGTGACGTACCCTTCATCGATTTCGATTCTGGTCGGACGGCTGAAGGTTTCTATCGCCTCAAGCCAAGCCCTGATGATGGCGTTGATCGCTGTATCGCCCGCGGCTTGGCTTATGCCGAATACGCCGATCTGATTTGGTGGGAGACATCGAAGCCAAACTTGGATGATGCGCGCAAATTTGCGGAAGCTATCCATAAAGAGTACCCAGGCAAACTCTTGGCCTATAACTGCTCACCAAGCTTTAACTGGAAAGCCAATTTGGACGACGCCACCATTGCCAACTACCAAAAAGAGTTGGGTGCCATGG
This sequence comes from Pseudomonadota bacterium, assembly GCA_039814445.1. GTDB lineage: Bacteria > Pseudomonadota > Alphaproteobacteria > TMED2 > TMED2 > TMED2. The sequence continues at coordinate 7,638 of JBCCBF010000016.1, read as the reverse complement.
GGTATAAGTTCCAATTTGTCACCTTGGCTGGCTTCCATGCCCTTAATCATGCGGCCTTCCAACTGGCGAAAGGCTACAAAGCGCGCGGTATGGCGGCTTACTCTGAGCTGCAACAGGCTGAGTTCGCGGCTGAGGGTGATGGTTACACCGCAACGCGCCACCAGCGTGAAGTGGGTACCAGCTACTTTGATGCCGTAAGCATGGCGATTTCCGCGGGTGAGAGCTCCACCACCGCTATGGCTGACTCAACGGAAACTGAGCAGTTCTAAGCGACATTACCAATGAAATTGGCGCGCAAATTGTGGCGCCGATACTAGAAAATGCCGGCGCTGCCGGCATTTTTTATGTCTAGTGTCTTAGTACAGAACCCAAGTGATTACGGCAGAATCACCGACGTCATCACAGGCTGTGAAAACATCGGCTACGTTTGCTGGGAAAACACTAAAGGTCGTATCGGCACCATTGGCCGTTACGATTATTGAATCCAAACCATCGGTAGAGCCTTCTTGCACGGCGTTGAATGACACAATACGGGTGCAAGAATCTGGTGGAACTTCGGCGAATGAGATGTCAAAGCGGTCAGTGTTGCCAGCATTTACCGCGACATTGACCTGCCCGCCCCAGACATTCCGCATATCATCAACCACGTTGGTACGAATATCTGGTGGCACAAATCCCGATGCATACATCACGGTATTATCAAGGCCGCTAAAATCACCCTGGGTCGCGTATAGGGAGCGCACCGCTTTTTGCATGGTTATATATTGCTGAAGCGCCACGTTTGTCTTGTTATCGGCAATCCCTCGCACAAACAAAATACCAACACCAGACAGAATAAAGCCGCCAATTACAATCGTAAGCAGCGTGTCGGTTAAGCTAAGGCCAGTTTGCCGATGCCTGCTTTTGGTGCTGCATATTCGCTGCGGATACAGTCTCATGATTTGGTCATTCTCAATGTATGAAAGCTAATTAGCTATTCTTCATATAAACATACATGAAAAGACTGGAGAAAACCTGTATATTTCTAATTATGTTGCGTTAGAGTTGAAGCGTAATATTAGTGGGATTGATTAAAACAGCAAATGGAACGTTTTACACTCCATGTGCGTATGACCAAGAGCTGCAACGCTGATTGCAGTTATTGTTCGTCATGGCAGGAAGAGCCGGATCGGTACATGAGCCCGCAGGATTTTGCGCAGGCGGTGGATTTTATCGCTGATGAGGTCCTGCCATTAATGGGCTGGGAAGCAGGCCAGGCGGGCCATTTGTCGATCCAATATGTGGGCGGTGAAATTCTGTTGGTCCCGAAGAATGCACTGCGGCGTTCGGTGTTTTACGCCCGAGACCGTTTTGGCGCGATGTTTGATGTGGTGACCGATGGTTGCCAAACCAATTTGATCGGATCGTCCGACAAAGTAGCCGCGCTGCAAACCCTGTTCGGTCACCGGTTGAGTACATCAGTTGACCACTATGGTACCCAACGCACGGTAAAGGGTTCGCCTGAATTATATCGCGCGATGCTCAACAAAAGCCGCCAGGAGTTAAAACGGCGACGTGGGCTGAACGCCCCCGCAATTTATGTGGTGGACGCCGCCGGGTTAACCCATGCCAAAGATGAGTTGGCGATCGCTGAGCGGGAGGGGTACGACTTGACCTTCCGAGCGGTCTTTCATGGTGGGCGCGAGGTTGGGGCGGCGACCATTCCAGAGCTGGCCAGCTTATACACCGAGCTTTTTGATCAATGGGCCATGACCAGCCAGGTGATGGCTCAGCCCTTTTACCAATTGCTCACAACGCGCTTAGCGGAACGGGCGCAACAAGATGATCTGTATCAGGCTAATTTTGGCTGCCCGTTCCAAAAGAATTGTGCCTTTGTCTCGCTCAACCTCGACCCCAACGGCGATCTTTATGTCTGCCTCGATATGGCCGATAGCGGGCAATTTAAGCTGGGCAATGCGGTGGCTGGAGAGTTTGAGAAAGAGGTATGGCAAGGCTTGGCCAACCGGCGGGAGCATTTTGACAGTAAATGCCGGTCCTGCACCTGGCTGTCATCCTGCCAGGGCGGGTGTATGTCCGAGGCTGTCCATCACACGGGCTCACCCTATGGCCGTACGGAATTATGCGCGGTTTGGCAGGCGGTATTTGACCGGGTTGATGATTTGATTGATCATGAGGGTGGGCAAGCAGTGGCCGATTGGTGCCGCGCGATTGCCACGCCGAAAATGACACCGCAAATTGCGGCGGAGTAAGACGCTGAGTAAGATAAGGACGCTACTAAAGAGGGGATTATGGCGTTATTTGGTAAGCAGACAGTACGGAAGGATCGGCCATCATTTGGTCGCCTGAATAAAACCGAGCAAGCTGAACGCTACCGTGATGCGGCGTTGTTCGAGGCCGTCGGCGTTGCTGGTCTGTCGATTGATTTAAAAGATGAAACCCGTCGCCTGGTCAGCAAGCCCAGTGTGCAAGCCGCCGCCAAGCAGTTTGGCGCTCGTATTGACGCGGTCTTTCGTGAGCAAGGACGAGCGCCCCTATCGCGCAATGGCCGTGATCTGTTGACCCGCACCAATGATTGGATGAAGCGGGTGGCTGACAGTGATGAACCCGGCCCCATAATGATGGCGTTTCGCCGGGATGTGCGCGGTCATGCCCAAGCGGTGGCTGAGGAAATCATGCACGGGAATGAGGTGGCACCACCGGTTGACTTGCCCAGTGACGCCCACAAGCAAGCCCTGGATCAGGCTCATTTCACCTTGCGCAAGCTTCACTAACAAGATCCGGCGCGGTCATTCCGCCTAATGGTTGAGGTGCCGCGGGGAATGATTTATTCCCTTGGGGCATTGCCCCAATGACGCCTGTTGGGGCCATGCTCCAATCAAAAGGTCGTCTGATGCTCGCCCTGCCCAAAACCGTTCGCTCTACTCTTGATCTCATCGGTAACACCCCGATGCTTGAGGTGACCAATATCGATACCGGTCCCTGCCGGTTGTTTTTGAAACTTGAGAGCCAAAACCCGGGCGGGTCGATCAAAGATCGGATTGGTGTCAGCATGATTGACGCCGCGGAAGCGTCCGGTGAGTTACAGCAAGGCGGTATGTTGGTTGAGGCCACGGCAGGCAATACCGGTTTGGGGCTCGCTTTGGTCGCCATTTTGCGCGGCTATAAAATGATCATTGTTGTGCCGGACAAAATGGCGCGCGAGAAAATCTATCATTTGCGGGCTATGGGTGCCGATGTGCGGATTACCCGATCCGACGTGGGTAAAGGTCATCCGGAATATTACCAAGATATCGCCGAGCGCATTGCCCAAGAAACCGGCGCCTTTTACGTCAATCAATTTGGTAATCCAACTAATCCTCAGGCCCATGAAGACGGTACCGGCCCTGAAATTTTCCACCAGATGGACCAGGATATTGATGCCATGGTCTGTGGGGTTGGCTCTGGTGGCACGCTTACCGGTTTGGGCCGGTATTTCAACCGTGTCTCGCCCAAAACCAAAATGGTCGTGGCGGATCCTGAGGGTTCCATCGTCGCCCATTATGTGAAAACCGGTGAGCTGTTGGAAGAGGTGGGCAGCTGGATCGTCGAAGGGGTGGGCGAGGATTTTATCCCCCCGGTTTGCGATATGTCAGTAGCGGATGAGGCCTATACCATCCCCGATGCGGAAGCGATCGCGGTGGCCCGTGAGTTGCTCGAAAAAGAAGGTGTTTTGGCCGGTTCTTCCTCGGGCACGCTGATTGGTGCGGCGCTCCGCTATTGCCGGGAGCAAACCGAACCAAAGCGCGTTTGCACCTTTGTCTGCGATAATGGCAACAAGTACCTAACCAAAGTGTTCAATGATCTTTGGTTGTACGATCAAGGGTTTAAAGAGCGTGAGCGTGCCAATGATCTGCGTGATCTGATCCTCCATCGCCATGACGAGGGGTCATCGGTGACGGTGAAGCCTGACGATAAACTGCTGGTCGCCATGGGCCGGATGAAAATGTACGACGTCTCGCAATTACCAGTGATTGACGCAGACGGCCAGTTGGCCGGCATTCTGGATGAGAGCGATTTGTTACTCCATGTGGAACGGGATGAAGAACGGTTCCAAGACCAGGTCGCAGCGGCCATGACGGGTAAGCTTGAAACCATTTCAGTGAAAGCACCAGTAACCGATTTGCTGCCGATTTTTGCCGATGACAAGGTTGCGATTGTGACCGACGGTGACCATTTCCTAGGCCTGATCACCCGTATTGATTTGCTCAATCATCTGCGCCGCAAGGTGAATACCTAAGGTGTTGGTGCCCAACGCAGTTACGAAAGAATAAATGATGCCCGATAGTTATGAACCCAAGCGGGGCAACCGGCCTGGCTTTGGCACCCGCGCCATCCATGCAGGCCAGCAACCCGACCCGACCACGGGTGCGATTATGACGCCGATCTACGCCACCTCGACCTATGTCCAGGAAAGCCCAGGCGTTCATAAGGGCTATGAATACAGCCGAACCCAAAACCCCACGCGATCAGCCTATGAGGCGTGCATCGCTGATTTGGAAGGCGGCATTCGCGGCTTTGCCTTTGCCTCGGGTTTGGCGGCCACCGCCACCTTGCTTGAGATGTTCGACCAAGGTAGCCATGTCATCGTCATGGACGACGTTTACGGTGGCACCTTCCGCTTGTTTGATAAGGTGCGCACCCGGACCGCGGGGATGGAATTCACCTTTGTTGATTTGAGTGACCTGGCCGGTTTGGAAGCGGCGATCAAAGACAACACAAAGCTGATCTGGATTGAAACCCCCACCAACCCGATGCTCAAGCTCGTGGATCTGGAAGCGGTGGCCAAACTCGCCAAAAGCAAAGGCATTCTGACCTGTGCTGACAACACATTTGCGAGCCCTTGGGTCCAGCGGCCATTGGAGTTTGGCTGTGACTTGGTCATGCATTCGGCCACCAAATACCTCAATGGCCATTCCGATATGGTGGGCGGTATTCTGGTGGTCGGCCAGGATGAAGAATTGGCCGAAAAGATTGCTTTTTTACAGAACGCGGTGGGCGCCATCCAGGGGCCATTCGATGCCTTTTTGGCCTTGCGCGGCTTAAAAACCCTACATCTTCGCATGGAGCGCCATTGCCAAAGCGCGGGCGAGATCGCCGCGTTTTTAGAAGGCCTTGATAAGATTGAGCGGGTGATTTATCCCGGTCTCGCTTCCCACCCACAACACGCTATCGCCCAACGGCAAATGCCCGCGGGTGGCGGTATGATCACCTGTTTTATCAAAGGTGGCCTGGATGAAGCCCGCCGGTTTTTAGAACGGGTTGAGGTGTTTGCCTTGGCCGAAAGTCTCGGAGGCGTCGAGAGCTTGATTGAACACCCGGCGATTATGACCCACGCCTCTATCCCACCGGCTCAGCGGGCCGAGTTGGGCATTAGTGATACCCTGATCCGGCTATCGGTTGGGGTGGAGGATGTGGCTGATCTGAAAGCTGATCTGCTCCAGGCGCTTGCATGACCCACGCGGTCCACGACGCGCTGACCGTTACCTATGATCGGGACGGCACACCCGATAGCGTGCACCAGGTGGCCGCCGTGGTGGCCCAGCATGATCAGGTCATGGCCCAATGGGGCACCGGGCCTGATCATGTTTTTTCGAGCGATGCGTTCCACCCTTTTTGGGCTTTAGCCTTGGTCGCCAGTGGTGCAGCTGATGCCTTTGATTTGCAAGAACACCAGCTGGCCCTGGCCTTATCCAGCCATAGTGGCGAGCCGCGCCATCAAAAGGCCATCACCCATTGGCTTGATCATTTGGATCTGAGCGAGGCTGACTTGCGCTGTGCCGCCCAGCCGCCTCGCTGGCATCAGGCGATGGTTGATCTGTACCGGGAAGGTGAGGCGCCATCGGCAAAGCACCATGCTTATTCAGGGGCCCATACCGCCATGCTGACCCTCATGGCCCATCTCAACGCCACCGGTGATGATAAAGCCCCGGGTGATTACCGAGAATACGACCATCCGGTTCAGCGTTATGGCCGGGATGTGGCGCAGCCATTCTGGGTCGAGGATCTAAGCGCGCCTACCTGGGCACCAGATGCTACGGCACCAGATGGTACTGGGGTTCCCAGTTACGCTATCGGGCTTAAAACCTTGGCGCAGGCTTACGCGCGGTTTGTGTCACCGCCCGCTGGTCAGGCGACGGCCTGTGAGGCGGTATGCCATGCCTGGGGTTCCCGGCCTGATTTGGTCGCTGGATCCGATTGCTTCGATACGGCCGTGATGCTGGCTACCGAGGGTAGGGTGTTGTCAAAATCGGGGGTAGAAGGCGTGCAGATGGCGGTGATAACCGACCAGAAATTAGGCTTGGCGGTCAAGGTTATGGATGGCGCCCAGCGGGCCGCGGAACAGGCCATGGCGGCCTTATTGGTCAAGCATGGCGCTTTGGATAAAGATGATGATGAGCTGCACAAACATTGGCCGTCAGCCAACCATCATCGGCTTCATCAACAGGATAGCCCAGTGGGTGGGGTCACGGTCACGGGGCTTTGACATGATGGCGCGTCGTGCGGTGATGGTTGAGCTGCCCATATATGTGACGCCATATGTGACGCCGGGGACGCATAGCTGAGGCACGAAAAAGCCGGTCAGCAAGAGGGTGTTGCTGACCGGCTGTTAGGGCAGGGCGGGGTAGGGGGTAGAACCCTGCGCTAAATCAAATCCTATAGCTCGTCTTGAACGTCGCGGGCGGCATCAGAAACGGCATTACCAGCGGCTGATACATCCTGGCCTGCGCCATCCACCGTGTTACACGCGGAGAGACCAAAGCCGGCGATAAGCAGGACGGCCAGCGTACTGATCCGAAACGTGGTCTTTTTCTTTGCAAGCGTGAACATGGGAACTCCTTTTCGCGTGTGCACCTGAGGTGCTTGGGTCTGCACAATGAACGTGCAAACGCGCTAAAGGTTCACCGGAAACAAGAAATTTTTACGCGGGCCTGGATTCTGAGAAGGGTGCGGTTAACAGTTGGTCGGCAAAGGATACAGCCCATCCGTCACCACCCCTATCGATCTGATGCTGCGCTGTGGCCCTGGTGACGCCGTGGGCTTCGATCATCGTTTGATTATGGGCCAGCAGGCCGCCCATATCCTGAGGGGATAATTCCGGGTGGCCTTGATAAGCTATAATCCGATTGTTGATGCGAAACCCGGCCATGGGGTTATCGGCTGTGTGAAACACGGCGTCCAGACGCGGATCGTCAGCGAATGCCGCATCGACCCGGTGGTAATGGAACATGGCCATGGGGATCGGGTCACCGGGTGCGATGCCGTAAACGGGTTCCATACCCACATTGATGGGGGTGCTGGGTTCGATGACGATCGCCGGGCTTGCGAGACAGGCGGCAATCATTTGCATGCCTAGGCATGTGCCAATAACCCGGTTTGTGTGGCTGGCATCCTCAAGCGTTCGCATCAGTATGACGCCCAACGCATCAAGGGCTGCGACCATGCCATCGGCTTTGCTGTGCACGGGCACTGCACCACCCGCTAACAGATGAAAAGGCGTGGCCTTTTCGCGCTCGGTGATCGGGCGGTTCATAAAGGGGAAGTGGTGAACGGAGATCCCAGCGGCTGAAAGCCGTTCGGCCAGGCGCGTGCCATAGGTCA
>JBCCBF010000429.1:0-1711 GCA_039814445.1 Pseudomonadota bacterium | reverse complement strand
GAACCTATAGTACCAATTAAGCCGCGGATCGTATCGGTTAAACCTAGATCCCGGATCGTGACGAATAATGACCCGGTCGGGCAAGGGTTGGCCGATGACCCAGCGCCCCCACGCGCCATGGGTATGCGCTAAACGTCTTTAAAAAAAAATGCTTTCAACGATGAGGGCTTAATTCGTGATTTGTGCGAGCTGAATGCCAAAGCCTCGGCGACTGGCCACCGCTTGCGCTTCTTCCCGAACCGCAGCCGCCATGTCCTGGAACCGCAGCAGATCATCACCGCTGAGGGGCGCGCCCGCGGGTAGGGAGACCGTCATCGGGTTGGTTTGGGTCCCGTTGACGATGACTTCATAATGCAAATGCGGCCCAGTCGAGCGGCCGGTGGATCCCACATACCCGATCACTTGGCCTTGACGCACCTGGGTTCCTGGCGCCATTCCCTTGGCAAAACGCCGTAAATGGGCATAGGCCGTTTTCATGGAACCCGCATGTCGCAGGCGAATGTAGTTACCATAGGAGCCATAGCGGCCCACACGCTCCACCACCCCATCGCCAGCGGCGTAGATTGGGGTACCGGTCGGGGCGGCGAAATCAACGCCACGGTGCATTTTGGAATAACCCAGAATGGGGTGGCGGCGCATACCATAGCCAGAGGAAATGCGGGCACCTTCCACCGGTGTACGCAATAGGCTCTTGCGCACGCTCTTACCGCTCCGGTCGTAAAAATCCACTTTGCCGTCTTCAAACTCGTATCGGAACACTTCCATCCGCTGACCACCAACCACCAAGGCGGCGTAGCGTAGATCACCAGCTTGAACCATATGACCGTCAGCGGTCACCTTCTGGTCGTATTGTAAAATGAACTGGTCACCGGGCTGGAGGTCGCGTTGGAAATCGATGTTGTAAGAGAAAGCGCGGATCAGCTCGGTCAACACGGCGGGTGGCACGCCAGCTTTACGCCCAGCGGCCATCATGCTGCCATCGATGGGGGCCATGGCCCATTTGTCGATCGTCTGTAAGGGGCGCTCAAAAAGCTCAGCGGTAAAGCCGCCGCCATCTTGCAACGAGACCTCAACCCGCTGATCAAGCGCAGGATCAATCCGTAACCCAACAAAAGTGGGGGATATGGTTTGGCCTTGATCGTTCTGCCCGGCGCTAAACAACAGGGCTAGCTCTTGGCCAACCTTCAAGCGCCGCGGGTTATAATGAGCGCGCAGGGCATTGATGGCCTCATGGGCTGCTTGCCGGGGCACCGCTTGCCCCAAAAGCAGTTTCATCAAGGTATCGCCACTGCCGACTTTCACCGACCGCTGGATAAGCTGATCGCCTGGAGCGCCATCGGCCAGGTTGCTCGCCAGGGCTGCCACACTATCCGCGCCATTGCCATGCTCTTGAACCAGGGGGATGCCTAATAAGCTGTCAATATCCTGGGTGACCACCGGCGGGGTAGGCTTACGATCAGGGGTGTGAAAAAACGCCACCGCGCGATCAAGCAAGCCTAAGGGTTCTGCATTTAACAAGGGCAAGGCTGGTTCTTCGACAGCCGGTGCCATGGCTACATCTGTCATCAACACCGAGGTGTCCAAGCCGGCAAGCTCAAAACCACGCGTTGGTGATGCCGCTACATCTGTGTTTTGCCCCTGATCATGTTGACCCGCATTCTCCGTGGTTAACGGGCTATTACCACGGGGCTCACCAGCCGCGTCATCAGCG
>JBCCBF010000028.1:0-15827 GCA_039814445.1 Pseudomonadota bacterium | reverse complement strand
CCGAAATGCGCCGCCGAAGGCTTTGGCACGCCTTCTGAAGATGTTGCCACCCACTTGGTCAGTAGGATTGTTGCCCTCTCCATCAGTGTCAGCCAGCGGCTGGGTCAAGGTGGTTGTAGAAACGGGGGCCGTGGCCGCATCGGTAGCACCGGGCAAATCTACCTCGATAAACTTGCCTTGGCGCACATCACCGACATCGTCAAAGCCAAGACCATGCAAGGCCTGCTCAATGGCTTTTCCTTGGGGATCAAGAACACCAGACTTCAACGTCACATGGACCTTAGCTTTCATTGCTGGTGCCATCCTTTTTCTTTGAGGGGAATTCAACCATGGTGCCAGTTTTCCGCGGCTCACCATTGTCATCATCAGCGGGCAATGTCTCAGGCATAATACCTAAGCGGCGGGCCACTTCTTGATAGGCTTCGATCACGCCGCCCATATCACGCCGGAACCGATCTTTGTCCAACTTTTCATCGGTATTGATATCCCAGAGCCGACAATTATCGGGGCTGATCTCATCGGCCAGGACGATCCGCACATCATCAGAGCCATACATGCGGCCAAACTCGATTTTGAAGTCGACGAGCTTCATACCGACGCCCAAGAACAAACCGCTGAGGTAATCATTCACCCGCAGGGTGAGTGACAGCATATCGTCCAATTCTTGGGGTGATGCCCACCCAAAAGCGGTGATGTGTTCTTCTGAGACCATGGGATCGTTGAGCTGATCGCTTTTATAGAAATGCTCAATGATCGACCGTGGTAAAACGGTGCCCTCTGGCACGGCAAAGCGTTCGGCAAAGCTGCCCGCCGCCACGTTGCGCACCACCACCTCAACCGGGATGATCTCAACCTCACGGATCAGTTGCTCGCGCATATTGAGGGGCCGCACGAAATGGGTTGGTACTCCGATCTCGCTTAGCTTGGTCATCAAATAGGCAGAAATGCGGTTGTTCAACACGCCCTTGCCGTTCAACACCTCAAGTTTCTTGGCGTTAAACGCGGTGGCGTCGTCTTTGAAATACTGGATCAGCAAGCCTGGCTCTGGGCCTTCAAAAAGAACCTTGGCCTTGCCTTCATAAATAACGCGACGTCTGCTCATATCCGCCTATACCCCATTTGCCGGTAGCGGCTGTCTCGGCGCGTAACCGAGATACTTAGCCGCTGGCCTATCCCCTGTTATCCCGCAAAAAGACAACCCGGTCATTAACAAATGCCGCGTTCGTCCGGTCGGGACACTTCGTCTAGTCGCTCCTATAGCAAGGCATGCGGTTTAAAACAATCACTTGCTGCATCGCGGCAGATCGCGCATCGCGCAAATCAGGCAGAGAGACAAAGCTAGCCTGGTCTGGTGCCCCCAGGGCGAATTTGAAGATGGGCGGGGTGCCGATCTGTTCGATGGCGGGCAAGGCCAGCAAGGCGCTGGACCCCGTGCCAAAGCCATTGGTCTCAGCAATCGTCATCCCATCTACCGGGTTTTGCGCGTTGCGAGCGGACAGGGCGGCGATCCACTCATCCCAATGATCGTGGCTTGGATCCGGTAAGGCGGCCTTGCGAAACGCGGTTAAATGATAGCCGATGCGGACGCTTTGTGTGTCGTTCAAATCCGCATGGGTGATCATGGAAACCCCGTCGGGGATGTCCTGGCGTATCACCGCCCCCTCCCCGCGCCCGATAATGACGGCGGCGTGCTGATTATCGGCGATGACCATATTAAACGGGCGATAGGCATCGGCATTGAGGCTCAGCATGGCGTCAATCGCTGCCGCCGCATCAGCATGGTCCAAAGCTTCCAAGACCAACTCACCACGTGACCGCTTTCCCGCCGCAGGACCGAGGGTATGTTTACGGTTTAGGATCGTCGCCACCACACCGTAATCATTAAGCCCAAGCCAAGTGCCGCCCGCTAATTCATCGAGCCCGGCCACCACCTCTTCCCGATCGGGCCAGTGGCGGGCGGGCGGCTGCCAAGGGCGATCCAGCATCTCATCACGATTAGCCGCCATCAGGATCGGCCAATCAGGCAGACAATGACGTGCGATCACCACTGAACACATAAAACAATACGCCCTTTATCAAATACCGGCACGATGGGATCAAGATCGTGCAAAACAATGGCTTAGCGATGCCGGTTCACCTTGGCACCTGCGTTTCGATACCGTACAACCATTCTGGTGATTTGCCAGATTTTATACCGATGATACCGGGATCTGACACCCGGGCCGTCTTGCGCCATGCCGTAACCGCAACCAGGTTAAGACAGCCCGTTTCATATCGATAACCTCCGAGGAAGCCATGAGCGATCAGCGCACTAACCCAAATGATGACCGTAAATATGCCCATGACGCCGAATTAGAATTCAAAATCAACGCACGGCGCGGCAAATTATTTGGCCTCTGGGCCGCAGAACACCTGGGTTATACCGGCGCCGATGCCGATGCCTATGCGAAAGAAGTGGTGCTCGCGGATATGGACGAACCGGGTTACGAAGATATCTTGCGTAAAGTACAGGCTGATTTTGAGCAAAAAGGCGTCGAGGTCAGTGACCATGTACAACGCACCAAGATCGAGGAGCTGTGGAACGTCGCCACAAACCAGGTGATGGACGAGCGCAAGGACAATTAAGTTCACCCCCTTGCGTATCACGCATACGACCACACCGCGCGACGAGCCCGACGATATGCCATGACTAAAGTTGTGAAGTTTGATCGCGCGGCGCTAAACCAGGATTTGAGCCGCTGCAAGGGTCTGTTAAAGGACCTGAATTTTGTCGATCTGTATATCCGGATCGATCAGGATGGTGAGCACCGGATCAACATCAACAGCAAAAAATCCGGCAAACTCGAAAACCGGGCCATTCCAAGCTGTCACCAGGGCGAAGTGCAGATACTGCGCAAGGCCCTGACTGACATGCCCAAGGATGACATGAGCCTGTTATTCGAAGGCATGCGCCTGCGGGTGGCACGGCGGGTGATGGCCAATGGTGATATCTGGGTCGCCATCCGGCGGTTGGCAAACAACAAGCTGACCATGGAGGGGTTGCGGTTCTATGAGCCATTGATCCCCCATTTCTCTGATTTAGGCGCGCGGGATGGTCTCATCCTCATATCCGGGGCCACTGGCCACGGTAAGACCACCACGGCCAATTGCCTGTTGAGCCATTTTCTCGATCGCTTTGGCCAAGTGGCCTACACGGTTGAAGATCCCGCGGAATACGCACTCCACGGTAAGCATGGTGACCATGGGTATTGCTTTCAAACCGAGGTGGATGACGATGACGGCTGGGCCGATGCCCTGAAAAGCGCATTACGCTGGCACCCTAAATATATCTTGGTGGGCGAAATTCGCTCCCCTGATGCGGCGGCTCAAGTGCTGCGGGCGGCGACCTCCGGCCACTTGGTGTTGACCACCGTCCATGCGGGGTCGATTGAGAAAACCCTCCACGGTATGATCCAGATCGCCGAAGCCTCCGTGGGCAACCGGGCAGCCCAACTGTTAGGCGATGGTTTGGCCTGTGTGATTCACCAAACCCTGACCGCTGCCGGGCCGCAAATGAACACCCTGTTTACCAACCCGGACAGCAATGACGGCGCGCGGGCACAAATCCGTGAAAACAAGCTGCATATGCTGAGCACCATGATCGAACAACAATCCGCACGCTTGCACCAAAATATGCCGCTGTTTGATAATCAGCGGGGATCCTCACGGGTTCGGGCTTAATTCTGTGCTTTTTCAGGCAAACAAGCAGCACTAGCCCCTTGTTTTCAGCGCAGTATAGCCGTAGTTTCGCGGCCATTAATCCACGACAATCAGATCGGGTGCCTGTCGCTATGCCTGCTGCGCTTACCACCGCCCTCAAAGCCGCTATTGTGGTGTTCCCTGGCTCTAACCGCGAGCGCGATGTGGCGAACGCCTTAGAGCGCGCCAGTGGCCAAAAACCCACCTTGCTTTGGCACCGGGACACAAACTTGCCCGCTTGCGATCTGGTGGTCCTGCCCGGCGGGTTTTCCTATGGCGATTACCTGCGCTGTGGATCCATGGCCTCGCAATCACCGATCATGCAGGCGGTTAAAGCCTTTGCCGATAAGGGCGGCGCGGTCCTTGGCATTTGCAATGGCTTCCAAATCCTGACCGAGAGCCAGCTACTCCCCGGGGTCATGCTGCAAAACACCAGCCTGCGTTTTATCGCGCGCAAAGTGCATTTGCGGGTCGATCAAACCGATAGTCCGTTTACCAAGCACTTTGAACCCGGCCATGTGATGCATGTGCCCGTGGCCCATAACGAAGGCGCTTACTTTGCCGATGACGCCACCTTGGATACGCTTGAGGGCGATGGCCGTGTCGCCTTCCGCTATGTGGAGGCCGACGGCACCATGAGTGATAGGGGCAATCCCAACGGAGCCAAGCGCAACATCGCGGGCATCTTAAGCCCCAACCGGCGGGTGCTGGGCATGATGCCCCACCCAGAGAACGCGACCGACATCCTCCATGGCGGCATTGATGGCCTGCCCATGTTCACCTCTATCGCCGAGGCGCTAGCCGCATGAGTACAACCCATACGATTATGACGGAAAAATCCGACGCCCCGGCCCTCGCCACCCCCGTGGCCGGTGAGCCTGAAATCACCCTGGAAATGGCCAAAGAACACGGCCTCAGCCAGATGGAATACACCATGATGCTAAGCATCATGAAGCGGCCACCCACCCTCACGGAACTGGGTATCTTCTCGGCCATGTGGTCCGAGCATTGTTCATATAAATCCTCCCGCGCGTTTCTCGCGCGCCTGCCCACCGAGGCCCCCTGGGTGATCCAAGGGCCGGGTGAGAATGCGGGTGTGATCGATGTAGGCGATAACCAGGCGATTATCTTTAAGATGGAAAGCCATAACCACCCCTCCTTTATTGAGCCCTATCAAGGGGCGGCCACTGGGGTTGGCGGCATCATGCGTGACGTGTTCACCATGGGCGCGCGGCCGATTGCGAACCTCAACGCCTTGCGCTTTGGTGACCCCAGCCACCCCAAGACCCGGCATTTGGTCAGCGGCGTGGTGGCTGGCATTGGCGGTTATGGCAATTGCGTGGGTATTCCCACCGTGGCCGGTGAGACCAATTTCCACGCGGCCTATAACGGCAATATCTTGGTCAACGCTATGACCGTGGGCCTCGCCCCTGCCGATCGCATTTTCTATTCCAAAGCCGCCGGTATCGGGAATCCTGTGGTTTATGTGGGGTCCAAAACCGGCCGTGACGGTATCCATGGCGCCACCATGTCATCGGCCGAGTTTGATGATGAGAGCGAAGCCAAGCGCCCCACGGTGCAAGTGGGCGATCCCTTTACCGAAAAGCTGGTGATGGAAGCCTGTCTCGAATTGATGGCCACCGATACCATCATTGCGATCCAAGATATGGGAGCCGCCGGCCTAACCTCGTCCGCCGTGGAAATGTCCGATAAGGGCGGGCTGGGCATGCGGATGGATTTGGATAAGGTGCCGTTGCGCGAGACTGGAATGACGCCTTACGAGATCATGCTGTCGGAAAGCCAGGAACGCATGCTGATTGTTCTCAAGCCTGGTGCTGAAGAACAAGCCAAAGCGATCTTTGACAAGTGGGAGCTGGACTTTGCCGTGATCGGTGAGCTGACCGATACCGGCCGCCTACAGCTTTATATGCATGACCATTGCTACGCTGATATAGAGGTCTCACCCCTGGTTGAGAGCTCACCGAAATATGAGCGGCCGCACGTGCCAACGCCAGCCCAAGCACCCCTGGACACCAGCGCCGATTATTCCAACGGCAAGCCGATCTTTGAGACGGCACTAGAGATGATCGGTAAGCCCGATCTCGCTTCCCGCCGCTGGATTTGGGAGCAATATGACAGCTTTATCGGCGGTGATACCTTGCAAGGCCCTGGGTCTGATGCCGCCGTGGTGCGCCTACCCGGCACCAGTGCAGCGGGCACGGTCAAGGGCGTGGCCGTGACCACCGATTGTACCCCGCGCTATGTCCTGGCCGATCCGGTTGAGGGCGGCAAGCAAGCGGTGGCCGAAGCTTACCGTAATCTCTCAGCCGTGGGCGCTAAACCTTTGGCCATTACCGATAATATGAATTTCGGCAACCCCGAAAAGCCCGAGATCATGGGCCAGTTTGTGGGTGCGGTGGATGGTATGGCCGAGGCTTGTAAGCGGCTTGAATTTCCCGTCGTGTCGGGCAATGTCAGCCTATACAACGAAACAAATGGCCAAGCGATCCTGCCCACCCCCGCCATTGGCGGCGTTGGCTTGGTCGATGACATCACCAAGACCGCCACTATTAGCGCCGAGGATGGCGACACCATCCTGGTGTTGGGCCAGACTCATGGCCATTTGGGGCAGTCGCTCTATCTCCGCGATATCAAAGGCCAAGAGACCGGCCCCGCGCCCAGCGTTGATCTAGACGCCGAACGCCACCATGGCGAGTTTGTGCGGCGCTTGATCGCTGAAGGTCATGTGAACGGGGTGCATGATGTCTCGGATGGCGGTATCGCCTTAGCGCTCGTTGATATGCTCATGGCCAATGACAAAGGCTTCACAACTGACCAAGCGATGGCTGATGAGGCCGAGGCGTTCTGGTTTGGTGAGGATCAGGGCCGCTACCTGCTCGCCACCAAGGACCCAGAAGCGATCCGCAAATTGGCAGGCGACAGCTTGGTGTTGACGACCCTTGGTGTCGTTGAAGGTGATCACATTCACCATGGTGAGCATCGCACGGCTATCAGCGCCTATCGTGATCACCATGAGGCCTGGTTACCCAATTATATGGCCGGTTCAACCGCTCAATAACCGCTAGCACGGTCACCGAAAACCCATGACCCTAGGATGGCAAAATGCTATGCAGGATCATTAATAATAATTGTTGTTGGGAGACGCCCTGCCATGCCGATGGACGCCGCCACTATCGAAGAAATGATCAAAGAAGCCTTTCCCGATGCCACCATCAAAATTGATGATTTGCGCGGCGACGGTGATCATTACGCCGCCCATGTGACCTCAGAAGCCTTCCGTGGCAAAAGCCGGGTCCAGCAACATCAGTTGGTTTACAAAGCCTTGAAAGGCCGCATGGGTAACGAGCTTCACGCTCTAGCCCTGCAAACGAGTACGCCAGAGTAATCCCTGAATATCTTGATATAGGACCAAATCAGTCCTAATTTAAGAACAACAGAATTCATCAGTTGAGGAATGACCGCCATGGATAACCCCGTCCACGAGCAAATCAAACGCGAGATCACCGATAATGACGTGGTTTTGTTTATGAAAGGCACCCCCACCTTCCCCATGTGCGGTTTTTCCGCCGCTGTGGTTCAGGTGATGAACCATCTGGGCTTGGACTATCAAAGCATCAACGTGCTCGATGACCCGGGTGTGCGTAACGGGATCAAAGAATTTAGCGACTGGCCCACCATCCCCCAGCTCTATGTGAAGGGCGAGTTTATCGGCGGTTGTGACATTGTCCGCGAGATGTTCGAGACCGGTGAGCTTATCGAGATGTTCAACACCAAAGGCGTCAACGTCCAAATTGCGGCGGGCTAGCCAATATTTCAAAACAAAACAGAAAAGCCAATGCCACACGGCATTGGCTTTTTTTCTTTGTTAATCGCTCTTATAGCACCAGATAGTCGCTAAGCATTCTTTGCTTGCTTTCATCAAAGGCTCCTATGTCGCAAACAACATCCAGGGCCGGTTACTTTTTGGCGGTTACGGCCAGTATCATTGCTGGCTGTGTGCCACTCGCTTTAAAACCCCTCACGGTGCTTAATCCGGCTGTTGTCTTGGCTGGGCAGACCCTTTGGTCGACGCTCTTCATCACCGGCTTTTTTATCAGCACAGGTTTGTGGCGGCATCTACCGCGCGAGTTGGCATCCAAGACAAAGTTTTGGGGACATGTGGTAGCGGCCCTAGTGATGGCAACAACGAACCTTGTTTATATCTGGGCGGTAGCTAATGAGCGGTTGATTGACATGACGGTCGGGTATTTTGCCAACCCCTTAGTGATCGCCCTTTTTGCTAGTGTTTTCTTGGCTGAAAAATTCAGTAAACGACAGCAAATCGCTTTGATCTTCATTGTGATCGGCCTGACGCTCCTTGTGATTACAACGGGCGTACAGTCGTGGGTGGCTCTGTTTCTAGCCTTCGGCTTTCCAGTTTACATAACCATCAGGCGAAAACTGAACCTCGACCCAGCTATTGGTATCTTTTTAGAGATGCTTTTTGCCGCGCCAATTGCCCTGGGCTATTTGGCGTATAGCGCTAACGGAAGCGCTGTTTTCAGCACCATATTTGACCTGCAATCGATCAGTTTAGCGTTCGCTTTATACAGCCTCATGATCACAAGTTTACTGCTAATGTTCCAATGGGCCAACCAGCGCATCCCTGTTAATCATACAGGCGTCATTTCATATGTATCACCTACCTTAGCTTTGGGCACGGCTGTCTTTATCTTTAAAGAACCACTATCAGTGAGCACGATTTTCGTGTTCGCCTTTGTCTGGCTTGGCCTCAGTCTTTATACCAGTGACATGTTGAAGAAGCCGATACATGCATGAACGGCGACCAGTCATCAATCTGGCGAACTGGATCAATTAACCCGTGAGCGTCGATATAGAGCCTCGCCATCATGTTGCAGCACTATCCTATGGAAGTGCCCTCATGGCCTTTTGTATCTGGGGCCTATCGCCTATCTTTTTCAAGCAATTGGGCCATGTGGATGCGGTTGAGGTTCTGGCCCACCGGGTTGTGTGGACGGTCATCCTATTGGGCTTGTTGTTTCACATCCGCGGGCTGTGGCCGAAAGTGAAGGCCGAATGTGCATCAGCCCGGCGGCTATTGGCCTATGCGGCCACTACCATTCTCATCGCGTTAAACTGGGGCGTCTTTATCTGGGCTATTAATGATGAGCAGATTGTGGAGGTGAGCCTGGGTTATTACATCAACCCTTTGGTGCTGGTAGCCCTCGCCATGGTGTTTTTGGGTGAACGCTTGCGACCCTTGCAAGGCGTTGCAGTGATCTTGGCCATCTTAGGGGTGGGCTATAGCGTTTGGCAGTATGGCTCCGTACCCCTTGTCACGATCATTTTGGCCACAAGCTTCTCCACCTATGCGGTTATCCGTAAGCGTGAGGGCCTTGATCCATTTATCGGTTTGTTTATCGAAACCCTGCTGATGATGCCGCTCGCGATTGCGTATATCGGGTATCGTGAATGGCTAGGGTTTGGTGCCATCAGCCATGAGGGTTTGTACACCCATACACTGTTGATCCTCGCCGGAATTGTCACCGCTGTGCCCTTGATCTGCTACATGCAGGGCGCCAAGACGCTACCGCTCAAAACCATGGGCCTCCTGTCCTACCTAGCACCAAGCCTCCAGCTGGCTATTGGCGTCATGCTCTATAATGAAGAGTTCTCCACCGACACCCAGATCACGTTTGCCTTCATCTGGGTCGCCCTAGCGGTTTACAGCTTTGACGCTTTCACTGCCCGCAAACAGCCAAAACCAGGATAGAAAAAAGGCCGGGGCATTTGCCACCGGCCTTTGTCTTTCTCGTCGTCCCAGTTCCAAACAGGCTGTGCCTGTTAGCGGGAGTAGAATTCGATCACGAGGTTTGGTTCCATGACCACCGGGTATGGCACATCGGCCATGGCGGGGCTGCGGACGTAGGTGCCTTGCATCTTTTTAAAGTCCACTTCCATGTACTCAGGCACGTCGCGCTCTTGCAACGCTTGAGCGTCGAGCACGATAGGCAGCTCGCGGGACTTTTCCTTTACCTCGATCACATCACCGTCTTGGACCATGTATGAGGGAATGTTGACCTTTTTACCGTTCACCCGGATATGACCGTGGTTCACGAACTGGCGGGCGGCGAAAATGGTCGGCACGAATTTCATGCGGTAGATGACCATGTCCAAGCGACGCTCAAGCAGCTGGATTAGGTTTTCAGCGGTATCACCCTTACGGCGGGTGGCTTCCTGGTAATAGCGGCGGAATTGCTTCTCACCGATATTGCCGTAATAGCCTTTAAGCTTTTGCTTAGCCATCAGCTGGGTGCCGAAATCCGACGGCTTCTTACGGCGCTGGCCGTGCTGTCCGGGGGCGTATTCGCGCTTGTTGACCGGGCTCTTTGGGCGGCCCCAGAGGTTGGCACCCAGGCGGCGGTCAATCTTATACTTTGGCGTCTGACGACGGTTCATAACTCGTACTCACTATGTTGCCGCGGCTGGTTTGTTTTTAAAGCGCTGCGGTCAGGTTGTCCCGATAGTCCATCCCGGTTTTCCGGCGGCGTGACGAGGCTGGCCAAAGCAAGCCCAAACCCATCAACTTTCTCAGGAATGGCGCGAAATATAGCGATCCCAGGGCGCTTGTCAAATACCGATGATGCGAAGCCCTGCCTGTATGGGTAAAGGCGCGGATTAATCAGGGCGCCCAGAGTGTTCACCGGACCGGTTTGGCACTCTCATAAGTGAGACCATAACGCCGTGCAGCGTTTGGATATCCTGATCATTTGGCTCCATACGGGTGATCAGGTTACGCAAGCTTACCACCAACCGTTCCCGTAAATCGGGAGAACGGAAATACCCCCGCTCATCAAGGCTGGCAATCAACCGGTCGAAAAACGCATCAAGGCTTTCGCGCCGGGGTGGGTTGCTATCATCGCCTGCGTCCCGCAATTGCCTGGCCGGTTGCTCGCTTTGTTCTTGGAACCATTCATAAGCCACCAACAAAACCGCTTGAGCAATGTTGAACGAGCTGAAATCAGGATTACAGGGCACGGTGATAATGGCATCAGCCAACGACACATCGGCGTTATCTAGACCATCGGCCTCGGGACCAAACAGATAGCCAACCCGACCACCCTGCCCGGCTGCTTCATGGCTTTCCCGGGCGGCCTGGCGTGGGGTTACCACGGGCTTGACCATATCGCGGGGCCGGGCCGTGGTGGCATAGACCCGGGTTAAGTCAGCCAGCGCCTCACGGGTCGTGGCAAAAACCTGGGCGTTTTCAAGCACCGCATCAGCGCCGGCCGCCATGGCCGTGGCGGCCGGGTTGGGCCAGCCATCCCGCGGGGCGACCAAGCGCAGATCAGCAATCCCAGAATTGAGCATCGCACGGGCGCACGCGCCAATATTCTCGCCCATCTGGGGCGCGACTAGAATGATGACCGGTTTAACAGGTGCCTGGCCGCCAGGCATTGACGAATGATCATTCATAAAGCCTCGATTAACCAGCGCGCCGCCAGCTTGTGCCTTCTGGGCCATCCTCAAGCATCACGCCCTGGCCTTTTAGCTCATCCCGGATGGCATCCGCCCGGGCGAAATTCTTAGACGCTTTGGCCTCTTGCCGTTCGGTAATCAGCGCATCAATGGCCGCCTCATCCAGGCGACCACGGCTGACCGGTGACCATTGGCACCAGGCCGTGGCGTCTTGCTGCAAGATCCCTAAAAGATCGCCGGCGGCCAGCAATTGCCCTTTCAGCAAACGCTTTTGCTTATCATCATCGGTCTTGTTCAACTCACCCGCCAGCGCGTGCAGTTTGCTAATCGCAAGCGGTGTGTTGAGGTCATCAGATAACGCATCAATAACCTCAGACGGCACAGCGGGCATCTGATCCACATCGATGTCATGGACCGACCGCAACGCGCCATAAAGCCGGTCAAGCGCATTCCGTGACTGGATGATCGCGTCTTTGGTGAAATCCAAGGGCGAGCGATAATGGGTTGAGAGCAAGGTAAAGCGGATCTCCTCCCCCCGATACTCATCAAGCAATTCACGGATCGTGTAGAAGTTGCCCAAAGACTTGGACATCTTCTCACCATCGGCCATAAGATGGCCGTTATGGATCCAATAGGTCGCCATAGTGTCGACCTTATTGGCGCAGGTGGTTTGTGCGATCTCATTCTCATGGTGCGGGAAGATCAAATCCTGCCCACCGCCATGGATATCGAACGGCAGACCCAAAAGCGTTTGTGACATGGCCGAGCATTCAATATGCCAGCCCGGACGGCCACGGCCATAGGGACTGTCCCAGCCTGGCTGGTCATCGCTAGACGGCTTCCACAACACGAAATCCGCGGGATCCCGTTTATAGGGTGCGACCTCAACCCGCGCGCCAGCCACTTGGGCATCACGATCCAGCTTTGACAGCTTGCCGTAATTTGGCATGGATGGCACATGGAATAGCACATGCCCTTCCGCCTCATAGGCATGACCATCGGCAACCAGGATCTTGATCAGATCCAGCATCTCATCCACATAGGCGGTGGCGCGTGGTTCCGCATCGGGCATTAGGGTGCCCAAGGCCGCCACATCCTCATTAAACTGATCCGCCGTCCGGATCGTCAGCTGGGTTATGTCCTCGCCATTCTCCTTCGCCGCCACGATTATCTTGTCATCGATATCGGTAATGTTTCGGACATAGGTAACCTTGGGATAGGCATGGCGCAGCAATCGGTACAGCACATCAAAGACCACCACAGGCCGGGCGTTACCAATATGAGCGAAGTCATAAACGGTCGGGCCACAGACATACATCCGCACATTATCGGGGTCGATCGGGACGAAGTCTTGCTTCGCTCGCGCCATGGTATTGTGCAGTTTGATTGTCATCGGACCTTTCCTTTTGGTCTGTTCAGCTATCGTGCTTCGCCGTTCATCCGGGCGAGCGCACGCTCACGGCCAATTAGCGGCAATAAGTCTTTCAATTCTGGACCATGATCCATACCAGTCAAGGCCTGTCGCAAGGGCATGAATAACCCCTTACCTTTTCGGCCCGTTTCCGCCTTCACCTTACCGATCCATTCAGACCAGGTATTCTCAGACCACGGGCCTTCCGGCGCTAAAGTGGCGGCCTGTCGGACAAAATCAGCATCTTCGATCACCGGTTCCACGGGGCCATGGGCCACCCGGTGCCAATCGGCGATATCGTCCAGGGAGTTGAGGTTCGGGCGCACAGCCTCCCAAAATGTGGGATCGATATCGGGCATGCCCTCACGGTCTGACAGCTTCTCTTTCACTTTCTCAAACGGCATGTCTTGCACCAGCTTGACCGTCAAACGCTTAACCTCTTCCGGATCAAACCGCGGCGTGGCCTTGGAGAATTTCGTCATATCGAATTCCGCCACCAACTGATCCAGTTTCGCCCGTGCCTCAATGGGGTCTGAGGTCCCCAGCTTAGCCAA
Source organism: Pseudomonadota bacterium (assembly GCA_039814445.1). Classification (GTDB taxonomy): domain Bacteria; phylum Pseudomonadota; class Alphaproteobacteria; order TMED2; family TMED2; genus TMED2. The sequence goes on along the minus strand of JBCCBF010000028.1, from coordinate 2,624 downwards.
CAGGCTCAGCACCGCCATGGGCTCGATGCCTGAATCCGCCCGCATATCCGCGACACTCAACGCGCCATTACGCTTGGACAGCTTATCGCCATTGGCCGCCGCCAACAGAGGCAAGTGGCCAAACACCGGCACCTTACCGCCGCAATGGGGCACGAGCGCTTCCATGAGTTGCTTTTGCACGGCTGTGTTGGCGATATGATCATCGCCGCGGATCACATGGGTAACACGCAGTTCTAGATCATCGACCACCGAGCTGATGGTATAAATCGGCCGGCCATCCTCACGGAACAAGACGGGATCGGTTAGATCCTCACCCTTAAAACTGAGCGTACCATGGCCCATATCATCCCAGCTGATCGGGGCGTGTTCGAGCTTAAATCGCCAATGGGGCGTGCGCCCTTCCGCCTCGTATTTCGCTTTGTCCGCATCGCTAAGCCGCAACCCTGCGCGGTCATAGATCGGGGGTTTGCCGCGCGATAGCTGGCTTTTACGCTTGAGGGATAACTCCTCTGGCGTTTCATAGCAGGCGTATAGGCGACCGGCTTTGATCAGGAATTGTTTGGCTTCCTCATAGCGGTCCATGCGGTCCGATTGCTTATCAAACAGATCCCAAGTGAGCCCCAGCCAGGTAAGATCACGGCCAATATTGTCAGCGTATTCTTGTTTTGAGCGTTCTGTGTCCGTGTCATCCAAGCGGAACAAAAACTTGCCACCATGCTTTTTGGCGAACAGCCAGTTGATCAGGGCTGGGCGCACATTGCCCACATGAATATTGCCCGTGGGGCTGGGGGCAAAACGAACAATCACATCGCTAGACATGTCAAAACCTCGAAGGATCGCGCAGGCGCTATCAAGCGAGTACCACGCGACGTTTTTCTTGCACAAAACACTGAGCGGCGGAGAGTACTCCGATTACCAGGTTTCGCAAGCGATAAGCGGTCATGGCCGGATTGTTTTCAACCCGCCTACTCAGCGGCGGTTGATGGCTTCGCCAGGGCGTCAAAGCCTTCGGCCTCAGTGCGGGCAATCGTATCAGCCCGGTAGCCATTGGTGATCGGGTAGCGGCGTTCCCGACCAAAGGCACGGGATGACACCTTAACCCCTGGTGCCGACTGGCGGCGTTTATACTCAGCCCGTTCTAACAGCCCCCAGACCCGGATCACCACCTGGCGGTCAAAACCATCGGCCACGATCTCACCAATCGATTTCTGATTCTCAATGATCCCTTGTAAAATCGCATCCAAATCAGCGTAGTCAGGGAGGCTGTCTTGATCGGTCTGATCGGGGCGCAATTCAGCACTGGGGGGCTTATCAATCGTGGTGACGGGGATCACCACCCCGTCGGGGCCTAGGGCATCAGCCGGCTTGGCCGTGTTGCGCCAACGGGCCATCTCATAGACGCGGATTTTGTAGATATCTTTGAGCGCGTTGAACCCGCCTGACATGTCGCCATAGAGGGTCGCGTAACCTACGGCCATTTCCGACTTATTACCGGTGGTCAACACCATGGCCCCGAACTTGTTCGAGATTGCCATAAGGGTCAGACCGCGCAACCGCGATTGGATGTTCTCTTCGGTCACGCCGGGTTCTGTTCCCTGGAACAAGGGGGCCAGCATATGCTCAACGGCATCCATCCCCGGACCAATGGCGACGGTGTCATGGCGGATACCCAGCGCCTCGGACAGGGCGAGCGCATCATCAATGCTGCCCTGGGATGAATAGGGTGATGGCAGCAATACTCCGTGGACCCGTTCGGGGCCTAGCGCATCAACAGCAATCGCCGCACTCACCGCGCTATCAATGCCGCCTGACAACCCCAGAACCACGCCGGGGAAACCAGCTTTGTTTACATAATCGCGTAAACCTAAGGTGACCGCCTGATAGGTCGCGGCGATCCCCTCTGGTGGTTTCTCAACAGGGGCTTGGTCACATTGCCAACCGGACTGCGCATCACGCCGCCAGTGGGTGGTCGCCACATGCTCAACAAAGGATGGGGCTTGCAATCGGATAGACCGGTCATGGCCCATGACGAACGAGGCGCCATCATAGACCACTTCGTCTTGACCGCCGGTTTGGTTGACGAACACCAGCGGCAACCCGCTTTCCACCACGCGCTTTAACACCACCTGTTCCAGGCGGCGGGCGGGTTTTCCGTCCTCATAGGGGCTGCCATTGATGGAAATGATGATCTCGGCCCCGCTTTCCTCCAGCGTTTCCACCAGATCAGGGAACCAGATATCTTCGCAGATGGTGAGCCCGAGGCGCACGCCCTTAAAGGAAATCGGCCCCATCATCGGCCCGGCGGCGAAATTGCGCTTATCATCAAACACGCCGTAATTTGGCAAATAATGCTTATACCGTTTGGCTTGGACCTCGCCATCGGCCAGCAGGATGGCAGCGTTATAAGTGAAGCCCTCATCAAACCATGGGGTGCCAACGATGATCGCCGGGCCTCCTTTGGCCGTCTCTTGGGCCAATTGCTCAACCGCCAACATGCAATCCCGGGTAAACCCAGGCCGGTCGATCAAATCCTCTGGGAAATAGCCACAAATTGATAGCTCTGGGGTGACAACCAAATCCGCGTCACCCGCCGCCTTGCGGGCGGCCCGCAGTTTTTCAAGATT
>JBCCBF010000426.1:0-1769 GCA_039814445.1 Pseudomonadota bacterium | reverse complement strand
TGTGTGATCACCCCCATCATAATATTCAGTGTTGATACGGACATAATCGCCGTCTTCTTTATCCTCTATATAGCGGAAGCCAAATTCCATGCGGATACATCCTTGTTGATACTCTTCTTACACCCATCATCGTGTCGATTGCTGGGTTGTTTCGAGTGGTCACGGTATTATTGCAAGATCACATCATACTTTGAGCGCAATACGCGGCGGGATGGTTTGGTGTCTATCAACCTGGCGCGTTGACGGCCTCTAGGCCCATGAGCCAGCCGGTGGCGATGCCCGTTAGGGTGCGTAAAATGCGCGGGGTTTCCGGGTCGGGGCCGATATGGCCGCCGGCGATGGTGGCGGTGTCTTTTGGCTCGGGTACTAGGGCCGTGAATTCGTTTACTGATGCTTGGGGTATGACACCATCGCGCGATGCGTTGACGACCATGAACTGACCCGATAATTGCGGTAGGTAGTGACTTGGTTCAAGGGGGTGCAGTGCTTTCCCACCAGCCCAGCCAAGCAAGGGAAGCGCCGTAGGCCACCCCGTCACCCAATCGGTCGCCTTCAGGCTGGGATTCTCTGTAATCATCCGCTCAATATTGGTGCCACCAAAGGCCAGCAGTGACGCGCTGATTGGTGGGTTACCATCCGTTTGAGGCGTGATCGCTTCAATCATGTGTTGGGCGGCTGGGGCTATAACGGCGCCCAGTGAGACACCAATCAGGCTTATCCGTGTGGGATCAACCCAGTTTTGCTGCCGCAACCATTGATGCACAGCCGCCACCTGCCCGGGGGCGCGGAGTATATCGGATCGTAAACCTGCTATGTTCAACAGAGCATCGACCTGCTGACGCCACAATTGACGCATAGCTTCCGCTTCGTCGGAGTCACCGAATGTACTTGGTCGTAGAGCTGGCTCCTGAAATAGGAGATTTAAATCCCGTTCTAAATCATCGGGTACTGGCATTGGCCAGTCTAAAGAGACAATGGCATTACGGCCCACCGGTGGCATGTAGGCAAGCGCCTCTTGCCCTAAAGGGGCGCCGCCCAAAAGAATAATGACCGGTAGCGGTTCGAGAGTGTCGCTCCCCCGCGGTCGGTCGATGATAAATCGGACAGGACCAACACGGAGATCATCAAGCCAGTAATAGTTGCGCAACCGTCCGTCGACCTGCGGTGGTGGCTCAAGGTTTAGCAGTACTGGATTATCACCAGGCCGCGGCAGACTTTTTGCAGGATCTACCCAATCGGCCGTGGCCAGCCATACCGCCAAGGACAGCGGCAAGGCGAGAACGGTGATGATTACCGCGCCAAGGATTGATTTGATCCAGACGGAGCGATCAGATGTGGCACCCATGGTGGTCCTCGGTGGGGGCGGGCGAAGCAGGCAAAAAGTGATCTGAAGACAGCGGTATGTGCTGCGACCATCTAAAGAAAAACGTTACCCCAATCAAAAATCAGGCCGACAGGTTGCCAGATAACGGTTCTAGCCGCTAGTTTCGGGCGGCTTGTGATCTGATTGAGTGTATGAGTGACCCTATGGCTTTTTATTTCCGTTGCATGGATAAACCCGGTGCCAGCGATCTGCGGATGGCAAACCGGGAGGCTCATCTGGCTTATTTGGCCGAATATGAAGACAAGTTGATCGCCGTCGGTCCCATCCTAAATGATGCCGGGGACGGCATGATCGGCAGCCTGCTGATCATCAACTTTGACACCAGAGCCGAGGCGGATGCCTTTGCCGAGGGCGATCCTTACGCGAAAGCGGGGCTGTTTGCCCA
>JBCCBF010000176.1:0-5947 GCA_039814445.1 Pseudomonadota bacterium | reverse complement strand
TACCCGGTTTGTCACCACCATCCGCATGCCGGGCCCCGATGTGGTACGGGAGGCGTTGACCCTGTATCAGGAAACCCTGCGCCGTCCCTCCTTGACCGCCTATTGCCTCGATTTCTCCGGCAGCATGGAAGGGCTGGGTGAGGCGGATCTTAAGCAAGCCATGTCGCTTTTGCTCGAACCGGCCAAAGCCCGCGATGTGTTGATCCAGGCGGGGCAACGGGACCGGATCCTGGTGATCCCCTTTGATAGCCAACCGCGTGCCGTACACCGGGGCTCGGGCAACCCAGAAGACCAGGCCCGGCTGTTGAGCACGGTTAATCAAGAAATTGCGGGTGGCGGCACCAATATTTATGCCTGTGCCCGGCGGGCGCTTGAAGAAATGCGCGATGTACCGGATTTGGAAAGCTTTCTGCCCGCCATTGTGTTGATGACCGATGGTCGATCCGATGGCAGTTTTAATGATTTGACGGTGGCGCGGCAGGGTGTTGTGTCGCGGATGCCGGTGTTTGGGATTACCTTTGGCGATGCCGATGCTGCGCAATTGAATGCCATCGCGGACCAAACCAGCGCCCGTGTGTTTGATGGCACCAAGTCCCTGGTACGCGCGTTCCGGACCGCCCGGGGCTACAATTAAGGGGCCTGACCGCCATGGCCCGTCACACGGCATTATCCATTAACCGTGATCTGATTGCAGGCTTGACTGGCGGTGGTTTTGCCCCGGTTGCCACCTTTGCTTTCGGACTGCCGATTTACGCTACCCTGCCGGGTGCGGTGCTGGTGTTTTTTGGCGTGCGGTTGATGTTGGCACCCAAGGGGTTCTTTGAGGATTTGGACAAGGGTGATTACGCCGACGCCCGGCTGGATCTAGCCCGTGATGTGTTGGTCCAAGCCGACCATGCCCTGGCCAGCCTAGCCGCCACGGTGGAGCCGATCGAGAACCAAGAGATTCAAGATCGCTTACTGCATTTACATCGGATCGCCAGCGATGTGTTAAGCGAGGTTGAGCGTGACCCGAAGCGGCTGATGCAAGTGCAACGGTTGCTTACCTATTACCTGCCATCAGCGAGCCGCCTGGCCCGGGGCTATCTGGCCCTGGAGCGGAAGCGCAACCCGCAAGTGGAACGTGTGGCCCAGACCGAGATGATGATCACACGGTTAGACCAGGTTTTCAGCGATTATGCCGATCGTCTTGTGATGCCTGAGGTGGAGGATTTGGATGTGGAGTTACAAGTCCTCGACGATGCCTTGCGCGAAGAAGAATTAAAGGGAGCGTAACAACCATGGGTATTTCACGGCGCCATCTGGGTTTTGGCATGCTGGCCCTCGGGGTTGGCGGGACCGCCGCTTATTCATGGCTGCGTGATGGCGATTTGCGGGGGATGATGGGTGGCCATCATTATGATCCCGTGGATTTGTGGGGGTTTATTGGTGGGGAAAAATCAGATTTCGTCAAAAATGAACAGGTTATCGCCCATCTCAAGCGGGTTTATGGCATCACCCTCGACGCCCGGCGGGCCGGGTCGGTTGAAATGGTGACGGACCGTAATCTGTATGGCCAGGGCCCTGATTTTTTGTGGCCGTCCAGTGCGGTCATGGTGCAGATGGCCCGGCAAAGCGGTCTTCAAACCCGCCGCGATCAGGTGGTTTTTAACTCACCAATCGTGCTTTATTCCTGGCTTCCTATTGTTGAAGCGTTGATCGCCCAAGGGTTGGTCGAAGAACCGGAGCCTGATTTTTACACGGTCGATTTAGCCCAGTTGATTGCCGCGGTTAAAGACGCCCAAACCTGGTCCAGCCTGGGTATTGACCAGCTTTATGGCCAGGTTGTGATCAACGCAACGGACCCAACAAAATCAAATAGCGGCTTCATGTTTGCGGGTTTGGTGGCCAATCTTTTGACCGGTGGGGTCGCCACCCCTGACACCTTGACTCCCTATTTGCCTACGGTTGATCAGCTGTTTGAACGGATGGGCTATAAGGAGCATTCAAGCGGCAAGCTTTGGAATAGCTTTATCAATGAAGGCATGGGCGGCAAGCCCCTGGTGATTGGGTATGAGAACCAGTTAATTGAATTCGCCCTGGGTCAGCCGGAAACCTGGGCACGGATCAAAAACGCGCCCATGCGGCCGGTCACCCTTTACCCCCGGCCCACGGTTTATTCAGCCCATCCCTTAATCAGCCTCAGTGACAGCGCAGACCGGTTGATCACCGCGTTGGAAGACCCGGTGCTGCAAGATATTGCCTGGTCTGCCCATGGTTTCCGTGGTCAGCTAGGTGGCGCTGGCAGCGCCCAGCTCGACATCCCCGGGGTGCCGCAACAGCTCGATCACATAGCACCGATGCCCGGTGCCGATACCATGGCACTGATACTCAATCGGTTGCGCCAGGCCAGCTGACGGGTAGCATCGTTTTTGTGATGAATGGATGCTTGGTGTTCTAAGCGCTTCGCCGTATTCTGTAATTACATATGAATTTTAACCATTGATCTTAAACTTTGATCTTAACCATGGTCGTGCCCCATGAGTGATGACGTCTCCCCCCCTAACAATCCTGATAACGCCCCCGGTGATCCAGCCGATGTGGAGATCATTCCCGCTGAGATTGACCTCAAATTAAAAGTTGGCGGCATGCCCGGTCGCAAAGGGGCGATCAATGAAGAGGCCATTCAACGGGCGGAAAAAGCCATTGAACGGGTGTCGGTGAATTATCTGGAAGTGGGCCGCGCCCAGGTGGCCAGTTTGATCGGTCAATTCGCCGGGGTGAAGGCCAACCCGAGCGACGCCGGTTCGGCCATCATGCAAGTCTCCATGACAGCCCGCGAGATCAAGGGTCAGGCTAAAACCTGTGGTTATAATCTGCTAACCGACGTGGCTGAATCCATGTACCGGTTTTTATCGGACCGGTCATCGTTGACGCCTAAGCAGATCGCCTTTGTGGATGCCCATCTGGGGGTGATGCAAAATGTGGTGGCCCATGATTTACGCGGCAGTGGCGGCCCGGTGGGCACAGAATTACTGCGCTCCATTGCGGTGGCGAAACAAAAGCTCGATGATTCCTAAGCCCTGATATTTACCCCGGGTTTCTTATCCGCCTACTCGGCTGGTTTAGGATTGCTGATCATGGTCGTCATCCCCGGCTTTGGGGATAATCAGCGGGCCTGAAGGCGGCTGTGGTTGCTGGCCATGTTTCTGATAGGTTTTGGCCAAGCTGTGAATATCCGGGTTGGGCAGGGCAATGACACCAATGGTCATTTTCACCGCCTCCACCAAATCTTTTAACAGCATGATATCGCCATCGTTCAATTGCCCCCGGTTACGGGCGATCGCTTGAATCTGTTGGCGCAAGCTCTTGGCCAATTCAATCATGGCGATGTTATCGACCTGTTGGCCGATGCGTTGGATATCACGCAGCAAGCTCAGCATCACATTCAGTGATGTGCGCATGGATTGGTGCGGTGTGGCGCCCGGTGGTGTGGTGGCGCTGCTCTCGCCCTGGGCCGCAAAATGCGCCTCTAACACCAGATGGCTGAGCACGCCCAAGGATTGTGCGTGCTGTTCCAGTCGTGCGTTTACAATGGTTTCCACGGCATTTTGGATCGTGTCTTCCGCGCCCACTTCACTGCCCGGCGTTCCGCTCAACTGGTCCAGTAAGGTGTTGGGTACATCAAGCTGATCGATGGTTGAGGGACGGTCATCATCCAGGCGTCGGTCAGGCCCCACATAATCACTGGTGACAATAAATGGGCGACGATGGACCGCGATATATTCAATCCGCTCGCCGAGGGTGCGGCCGGTGATGGGTTTGACCACCACATCATCAGCCCCTTGGCGGATCAACCGGGTAATGTGCCGACTATCGGTGTTGGTGGTGGTGACGATGATTGAGACAAATGGGTTCCGCCCAAAACGCCCATGGCGCAACCCATCGATGAAATTACCAATCTGATCTGACAGTTGGTGATCCATGATAATGAGATCAGGCGCGAAGGCCTCGCGGCTGACATCAGGATTTGCCTGGGCCAATAGCTGTTTTAAATGCTTAAGGCTTTGGCATTGCTCCACATGATCACAGCCCATCTGTTGAAGGGTGTCAAACAACCGCTCGCGCTCATGATCATCGGGTTCGGCCAGCACAATTTGTGCGTTACCGAACGCTGCATTCCCGGATCCAATGGGGCTGCTAATGATTGCCACGAGGGAGCCTGACCGTGATCTCTACCAAACCTTCATAAGCTTATCATATTATTCAGCCGGGGATCATCATCTTCCGGCCCTGATACAGTAATTTAGCGCGGTACGATCCGTTTTATAGCGCCATGCGCGTGTAACGCCTGCGCCGTATCAATATCAGTTCGGTTTCGTAACAAATGAGTTTTTAATTGGTATTTTGTGGCTTTTTCCAAGCAGGCGCGGGTGTCCGCGAGCGCATGTTTCGTGGACCACCGAATATTCTCTAGGGCCGGCATCTGCCCCCCGCGCTGGGTCTGGGGTCGGTAGCCCCAACCGATTAGCCAATAGCCGCCATCCGTGGCTGGGCCTAAAACCACATCATGACGTTGCAAATGCCGTGTGGCCGCAAGAATGTCGGCGATCGCCACATGGGGTGTGTCGCTGCCAATAATGATCACGGGCCGGCCCGGTCGACCATGATGGCGAAACAAGCCCGTTAGCCGCGTCCCCAGATCGCCCGAGCCCTGAGTGATAAGGCTGGGTCTCGACAAGACCGGCTGTCGGCGCGCTTGGCGCCACCGGCTTGTGGGCGTCAGGGCCAGGGCAAAATCCCAGGCCGGGTGATGCTGCAACCGGTTGATCAGCACCGTGAGGCATTGGCGCTGGATTTGTGCGGCACGCACGGGCGATGTACTGGCTGCCAAGCGGGTTTTCCCCTGCCCTACCCCGGGCCAACGCGCCATCACGATAACCAGCGGGCGTCTCATGATGGCTTGGCCCTGGACTGGTAGCGTTTAGCGATTAGGGTAGGGTCTTCACCGCGATAATAACGGATCAAGCAGCCAAGGTTCCGCAAGACCCGCAGGGTATAACCACTTTGCTGATACCGTACCGCATCCGTAACAATATCTGATCTAAGGGATCTTAAGACGGTTTTACCGTAATGCTGTCGCAATCGACGGGTTAGTTCCACATCTTCCATCAAAGGCCAGGTGGGATACCCACCCACCGCGTCGTAAAGACGACGGGGTATCAACAAGCCCTGATCACCATAGGGCAGGCCAAACCACGCGGCGCGTTTATTGGCACCCCAGGCCACGAGCCTGCCGCGCCATTGATCGGTATCAAAAGCCAAACGGCCATAGCCAGCACATCCGGGATAGGTGGCCATGTGGTGGCCTATGGCTTCGGCAAAACTATCGCTGGGCTGGCTGTCAGCGTGGAGGATGAGTAGCCATGTTGTCTTGGTCTGTTTGACGCCATGAGCGAGTTGGGTTCCTCTACCTCGGTCTGAATTTATAAGAATAGTTTTGTAACTATTTGCGATATATGGGGTTTTGTCGTTTGAATTAGCATCAGTGACAATCACCGGCGCCTGGGGCAAAGAGTTTTGGCACCACGCTAAAAGCCGCGCTAGGCTTGTATCTGCCTGCCATGTGGGAATAATAATGCTTAAGGAATGTTCAGTCATCGACCATTCGCGTTGAAAGCTTTCTGTCCTTGGTGCTCACAATCGTCTCTCTAATTTAAATAATTCTATCAAGTTACTGATTATATTGATGTCTTATAATTTGGAACAACTCTATACCCCGGCTATTTTAAGCCGAGCGGCCAATTTATCGGATTGTCCGACAAATGAGACCTTGCCTTATCGTGCGACTGTGTTCAGCCCGCTTTGTGGCTCTGATTTAACCATGGCACTCGATCTGGATGATATGGGTCATGTCATCGGTTACGGGCATGCGATACGGGCCTGTGCGTTTGGGCAAGCATCATTG
>JBCCBF010000385.1:0-2308 GCA_039814445.1 Pseudomonadota bacterium | reverse complement strand
GGTGGTAGCTAACCCCCCATATTATGCCATGAGAATCTCAACCCCAGAGGTTCGTTCATGAAGTCCGATGCTTTCAAAAAAGCCACGGGTAAGCGGCAGGCTAAGCCTAGAACGCTTAACCTCGCCTTGCAGGGCGGTGGTGCTCATGGGGCTTTCACCTGGGGCGTGCTCGACCGGTTGTTAGAAGAAGTCGAGCAAGGCAATCTTGAGATTGATGGCTTGAGTGGCACCAGCGCTGGGGCCCTGAACGCGACGGTGATGAAATACGGGCTGCTCACGGGTGGTCCGCAACGGGCGCGCGAATTACTCGACCAGCTGTGGCAGGGGGTTTCCGCCAGCAATGTGATGACCCCATTGCAAGAATTCACCACCCGCGCCATGGGCGATCCAAACCTGGATAAAGTGCCATTCTTTGCCATGTTGGATTTCTGGAAGAGCATGGGGTCCCCCCAGCAATTTAACCCGTGGGATCAAAACCCTTTACGCGACTTGCTAACCGATCTGGTTGATTTCGACGAACTTGGCGCGTTGCTGGCACAAGAAGAGCATGACGATCTTTATATTGGTGCCACAAATGTCAGTCGCGGTGATCTCAAGATTTTCCACGGCGATGAGATAACTGTGGATGCGGTCATGGCATCGGCCACCTTACCGGATGTTTTCCATCCGGTGGAAATCGATGGTGAGCTCTTTTGGGATGGTGGTTACATGGGCAACCCGCCCTTAGAGCCACTGCGCTTTCAAACCGATAGCGATGATATCCTGCTGGTACAAATCAACGGCTTCAAACGCACTGATGCCCCGCGCTCGCGGGACCAGATTAATGATGCAGCGAACCATTTGATGTTCAATTCAACCCTGGTGGCTGAATTGCGTGATTTGGAGCGGATGAACAAACTGTTCGAAAAAGGTCTGTTAAAGCCGAGCGAACAAGTGCGCCCGCAGCGCCTGCACCGGATCCGGGCTGATGGTCCCATGGATGCCTTGAACCATTCCAGCAAGGGCAATACCGCGCCAAGCTTCCTCACGGGCTTAAAAGAATTGGGCCGCGCGACCGCCGAACAATGGCTCAAAGAGGCCGGCCCCAAACTGGGTAAAGAGACGACTTGGGGCTTTGATTGGTCCAATCCAGTGGAGCTGAACGGCAAATCAGCCCCCAGGGAAGACGCAAAGCCAGCCCCGAAAAAGCGTAAAGGTCGAAACCCAAAAATCGCTCCGGAACGCCGCACCCATTTGCAAGAAGCGGCCAGTCGCATCCTTGGTGATGCAGAACCAGCCCCAGCCCCCACCCCGCGGCGTGTGGCGGGTCTTGGCGGCGGCCCATAGCCTGATCCTCACAGTCCCTCACCCCAGCCGGGCTGTGGCCTCCCATATTTCCTAGTTGCCTTCATCGCCTAGATATGGTGCCTAGCGACCTATGCTGACTGATGCCATTCTTTTGACCGGTGAACGGGAACACGCGAGTTTGAAGCCGCATTTAATGCGCTCAAACCCGAGCCTGAATCTGCACCATGCGGTGACCGAAGCCGATCTACGTCACCACCTGCAAGCCACCCAGTATCAAGCCCGTTTGATTGCCTTTACCACGGGCGTGATTGTGCCCGAAGACATCCTAAACCGGCTTGAGAAATCCCCTTATAACTTCCACCCCGGCCCACCCCATGTGCCGGGTCGTTATCCTGAAGCCTGGGGGGTCTATTTCGAAGAACGGCGATTTGGGGCCACCGCCCATGTGATGCACCGGTTGGTGGATGCTGGGCCCATCGTGGATGTGGAATGGTTTGATGTGCCCGCCGCGGTTGATCGATTTGATATGGCGAAGCTATGTTTTACCTGTGTAAGCCGTCTTTTTGTGCGCTTGGCGCCGCAACTGGCCACGGCGACTGAGGATTTACCCATCCGTGACGATCTCGCCTGGACCGGGCGTAAATGGCGGCTGGCTGATTATGAAGAGCTGCGCGATAACCCGCCCTGTGATGATGACCATGAAGCGGCCCGGCGTCTCCGATCATTTGGTCCGCCAGTAACGGTATGACTTTAATGGCATGATCGTTACGCTTTTGCGGTGCGATTGGCGGCTTAAAGCCCATCACGCTTTTTAAAAACCATCACGCTCTAAGCGCGGTCCCAGGGGTTCTGGGCTCGCGCTTTTTACAGGGGCTTGCCAGCTTTGGCGCTTGGGATCATCGGGGTAAAGATCGGCTGGCTTTTGCCGTTCACTGGATGGCTCAGGCTCATCCATCATCGCCAGGCGTCGTTGTAAGACCGCGACGGTATCCTCAAGCTGTTTCAGCTTAGAGCGCGTGTG
>JBCCBF010000206.1:0-5224 GCA_039814445.1 Pseudomonadota bacterium | reverse complement strand
GTCGCCCGCGACCCGAAGGCGGCGAAGTGGGCCGGCGGGATGCCTGGCGGGCCCGAAAACCCCAAAGTATTATGTATAGTAAAAGTAATTTTAAATAATAGGGCTTGTATCATGAATATTAATTTGGAAAAGTATTTACACCATGTGCAGGAATTCGATCTAAGCCGTGAACAGCAACTAGAATTGCTGGCCACCATCTGGGCGGTGGTGGAGACGGTCGTGGATCGCAGCTTTAAGCGTGAGCCTCAAGGCTTGCTGAATGAAGGCAGAAGCTTTCCTGCCTTACGCGATGCGTTCCATGGTGCTCAAAACAAGAATAACAAAACGGCTACCCCGCAAGTGGAAGGCCAGAAAGGACTGACGCCATGAGTATGGATCAATCAACCACGAAAGCCGTGATCTATTGCCGGGTCTCGAATGTGAAGCAGACGACACGCGGCAATGGGCTGGCTTCACAAGAAACCCGTTGCCGAGAATACGCAAAGTATAAGGGCTATGAGGTCGTCGATGTCTATCAGGACGATGTATCGGGCGGTCTGATTGATCGACCTGGTATGCAAGCAATGCTGGAGCATCTACGGCTTCACCGGAAAGATCCCCATGTGGTGATCATTGATGACATCAGTCGCCTTGCCAGAGGCATGGAAGCGCACTTACAGCTTCGGGCCGCCATCGGCAAAGCCGGTGGCGTATTGGAATCACCGTCGGTGGAATTCGGTGAGGATTCAGATTCAATTCTGGTGGAGCATCTGCTGGCGAGTGTGTCACAGCACCAACGTCAGAAGAATGGTGAGCAGACCAAGAACCGCATGCGTGGTCGCGTGATGAATGGCTACTGGGTGTTTCACGCACCGCCAGGCTATCGCTATGAGCGTGTTGCCGGTCATGGCAAGCTACTGGTTCGAGATGAGCCAGTCGCTTCCATTGTTACTGAAGCGCTCGAAGGTTATGCCTCTGGCAGGTTTCAGACCCAGGCCGAGGTTAAGCGCTTCCTTGAAGGGCAGCCTTACTACCCGAAAGACCTGCCGAATGGTCAGATTCGCAACCAGCGGATCACTAATCTGCTTAAGAAGCCAATTTATGCTGGGTATATCGAGGTACCGAACTGGGATGTTTCTCTGCGCAAAGGACATCATGAGCCGTTAGTGAGCTTTGAATGCCATCAGCGCATTCAAGAGCGCCTGAACGGTACAGCCAAGGTGCCATACCGGAAGAACCTACACGAGGACTTCCCACTGCGGGGCTTCGTGACCTGTGGCGATTGCGGCAAGCCGATGACTGGCTCATGGTCGAAAGGCCGCTCACAGCGCTATGGCTATTACATGTGCTTCGAGAAGGGCTGTGTGAGTTATCGCAAGTCTATCCGTAAGGAAGAGATCGAAACCGCCTTTGAGGGCCTCCTAGAACAAGCACAGCCCTCTGAAGGTCTATGTCATCTGGTCTTTGAGATGTTCAAGGATCTTTGGGAGCACCGCCTGAGCCAATCGACTGCGCTCATCCGTACGATGAAGGAAGAGCTTAAGAAGGTCGATAAGCAGGTCACGCAGCTTCTGGACCGCATTGTAGATGCCAGCAGCGATACATTGGTCACCGCTTACGAAAACCGCGTCACGGTGCTTGAGAAGCGGAAAATTGAGCTGGCAGAAAAAATCGCTGCTAAGGGCAAGTCCGCACGCGGCTTTGACGAATCTTTTCGAACCGCAATTGAGTTTCTCGCAAACCCGCGGAAACTATGGGACTCTGACCGGATCGAGGACAAGCGCGCGGTGCTAAAACTGACCTTTGCCGACAAATTGGCGTATGTCCGAAATCAAGGGTTTCGAACCGCCGCTTTAGCCTTGCCTTTCAAGGTGTTGAGCGAAATTGGAGAGGAGGAAAACAAAATGGCGCGCCCGGGAGGATTCGAACCCCCAACCTCCTGATCCGTAGTCAGGTGCTCTATCCAGTTGAGCTACGGGCGCGTGATGCAGCGCTTAGGCTTGGCCTGAGGAGAGGCGCAGCATCGATGCCTGGACTGACAACGCAATCCAAAGCGTGCGGGACACTAGCTATTCGTGAGACGGTTGGCAAGGGGCTAAAAGCGTGAAGCGCGATGTTTGCCGCCCATGGTTATGCGGGCAGCCTTCCTGCTGCCAGGGATCCGACATTATCGGGGGCGAGATGGGTTAGAATTTAGCCCGTAATCAATCAAAATAATGCTAAAAATCCATTCAAAAACAATTATTTGACGCCTAGGGCCCGATCCCAAATGATGGGTTAACCACTGGTTAATCCCAAAGACCCATGCGATGGAGGCCCCCTTGATCCGCGCCGTTATTTATATGCCCCATTACGACCACCAACCCCTGGCCAAGGCCATGATCGACCGGGCGGGCAGTATTAACGCTCGCTATAGCCATGATCAGCGTGAGTTGGAAGCGGCGATCCGGGAACATGATTGCCATGTGTTGATGATATTCGCACCGCGCCGGATGGCGGATTTAGGGCAGATCTTGACCCAAGTCGCCCCTTATCTCTTGCGCTGGCAATTGGCGATTAGCGTGGTGGGCGCGGCCCCCACCTTGGATCAAGCCCACCGATTGCGCCGGGCGGCGGTTACTGATTATTCGATCCTGCCCTTGGGCGGCAAAACCCTGGGCCGGCGGCTACGCCGGGCCGTGGCGCTGAAACAAGAGATGGAACACTGGGAAAAGAGCTGGGACAACAGCTGGGATGATAAGCCAGGTCAGCCACCCTTGAGCCTGGCGGCCTGACTACCCCTCACCACGTCCTTAGTCAAAAAAGCCGGCAATTTCAAAGCCGCCATTTTCTGTCTGCCGCACATAGACAACGATGGCAGCGATCTGGCCATTGCGTAGAAAAACCGCGTGGACAAAAAAATCATCTTCATCGAGCCCAATGAGATCCGCGCCCCGATCACCTACATAAAATTCACTGGTGCGCAACTCAGTAATTCGCATGGTCGAAACGCCGATTAATTGGTCACTCTGCCGGTCATCGGTCACCGGCAAAGGTGGCCCTAGGATCGGCGCCGGTTCGCCCAACAGGCGATTCAAATGCTCATCCGTTTCGATGGGAAAATTATCCGCATAAAACGGCACGCCCACAATCGCCCGGATACGCGGGCGATCAAGCCGGTACAAATAATCGATAAAGCTGATCGCCAGATGCTGGGCCCGCATGGGGTCTGCTGTGACCGCCATGCCAGCATCGCGCCCAAACGCCTCGACAAACTGCTCGATATCAGCCGAGAGGTTCGCGCTCACATCGGGAATGCCACGACCCGCACCGCCCCCAAACAGGGCGCTGGGATCGATTGCACCGGGGGGCGCACCAGGAAGCCCAGTGGTCGGAGCGGTGGTCTGATCGCCGGGCGTATCGCCGTCTGATGCTGCCGCCCCATCAGGCGCTTCAACTGGTGGCGGTGCTGGCTCCGTAAACGGCGCCAGACTTGATGGCAAGGTGACCGGTGGTACGGGCCGGGATACGGGTGCTGACGGTGATGCCTCGGGTTCTAATGGGGCTATTTGATCGGGCAGCTCAACCGCCGGTGCCGTTGTTGCCGATGCGGCTGGCGGCGATGGTGGCGGCAAGGCATCCAAGCCATCAAGACGCGGCGGGATCACTTGCGGGTTAAGTTGGTCACGTTGGGTGGCCGATGGCTGTGCTTGGTCCCGCAACGCCTCCATCATGCGCTGTAAATCCAGGGAAGGCGGTCCGGAAATCGCTGGTAAGGCGGGCGCTGATCGGTCGGCGTCCGCCGGTGTTTGTGCCGCGGCTGGTAGCACCAACCCAACGGCCATCGCTTGGACCGAACCTAGGGTCAAACCAGCCAAGACAACAGCCAAACATTGGTGATAACGATCAGCCCGCGACAGCGTCATGTCCAAATTCCAGCCACCTTGATGGCGCCACCATTCCAGCGCAGGATGTAATTCACCGCCTCGGCCACACTGCCCACCGCGATGATCATACCGACCGTAAAATCATCATCACTTAACGACAAATTATCCAGCCGCGGCGCTTCATCGGGGTCCAGTTCCCGGAACTCATCCACATTGGCCACCACCTGATAGATAGCCTTATAAGGGTCCGGGGAGGCCATGGGCGGGCCATCAGCTTTCACTGCCTTAAACCACAAACCAGCCAACGCCTCGGGGCTGTCGCATAAAGTCTCTTCAAAAAGAAACGGTAAGCTGACCAACCGTTGCAAGCCTTCAATGTCACGGCGCAAAGCGGTTTCCAGCAAAAAGCGGCCGGTATGGGCAGCTGCGTGTTTCTTTGGGCTGTTCCGGCCAGTGCTCCCTTCCATGATCGTTGAGGCTTGCTGGGCGTCAAGCCCGGCCCCCATCATGATGGCG
Organism: Pseudomonadota bacterium; assembly: GCA_039814445.1. GTDB lineage: Bacteria > Pseudomonadota > Alphaproteobacteria > TMED2 > TMED2 > TMED2. The sequence goes on along the minus strand of JBCCBF010000206.1, from coordinate 863 downwards.
CTCAGCTCCGCAGCCGCCTGGCGTCGGCCAGCGGCGGTCAGAAGCTGCTGTTGGGCCGTCGCCACTTGGTCATCAGACAAGCGGGCTTGTTGATCATCAGGGGTTGAGGTCTCAGACATGAGCAACGGTTGATAACGATACGCGAATAACCGGCAGACACTGCCGCACCGTAAAGCTTAGGTCAATATGACAACCGGGGCGCGCTTTATGCCGCGGGCTTTCGGCGGTGTGTGGCGGCCGCTGTGGGGTCACATTGGGCGGCTGGGGCCTGGTCATAAGGCGCCGTGTAACGGAACGCCATGGTGTCTTTGATCAAACCAAGAGCACCACCGAGGAGTAAGGTTGAACCGGCCTTGCGCTCCTCCGAGCGTTCTTGCTGCATCAAGCGGCCTTCAACCATCAGTTCACGGGCACTATTCAACAGCTGGTTGGTGGTGTGGTGCCCTAATTCTTCCGCGGTGAAATATTGAATTGGTTTTGAATCCTGCCGATAGCCGAGTTGGGCAAATTGCCAGGCTTCTTGGCCATCACGGTCGGGCGTGCGGGTAAATTCTGCGATCAGCACATCCATGGGTTCGCGTTTTGTAAACGCACCACGGTCACGCTGGAGGTCGGCTGCGACCATCACGACCAAGCGGTTGGGATCACCACTGGGGTAGCCGGCATCAGCGGTCGCGGTAAAGGCCCGGAACTTGGCCTTTTCTTTTATGCGCTCATGGCTGATGAGCAGCCGGTCGGTACCGTCAAGCGGGCCCTCACTAAATGGCTTAAGGGCAAAGGCGTCCAACACGGCTTCGGCATTATCATAGCGCGTGGCCACGATGTCATCGCCACGATCGCGGTAACGCTGTACGCGGGTTTTT